>NZ_JAQMSY010000147.1:0-15168 GCF_028329095.1 Microcystis sp. CS-574 | reverse complement strand
GCCAAGCTCAACCGAGCTAACCTCAACCGAGCCAACCTCATCGGAGCCAACCTCAACGGAGCCAACCTCATCGCAGCCAACCTCATCGCAGCCAACCTCATCGCAGCCAACCTCAACGGAGCCGAGGATCTTCATCCAGAAAGAATTAAATCGGCCTGCTTTTGGGAAAAAGCAATATACACGGAATCCAAGTGGGATAAAGATAAACAATTATGGGTGGCTGAGGACTGGAAAGCCAATCAACGAGAAATCGAGAAACTCAAAAGGGACAAAAACTCAGATCCGCCAAATCCGATCGATTGTAATACTAAATAGGGTTTGCGGCAAAAAGTACGGGCGAAGCATTCGGATAGAAAATCTCCGGTTTCACCGATAGGTTATGCCCAAATGCTTCGCCCCTACAGGACGCGGGCCGATGAAAACGCAAGGTTTGGAAGCACGATTCTCTCAAAATCTTGCACCTGTTTGGCGAGAAAAGCCACAAAACCCTTACCTTACCTACATTTCACATTTATTCAGCCAACCCTAAATATTATGAAAACTTTTCTGACTTTTCTTCAGCTATTTATGAATGTCTGAATGATGCCCATCTAAAACATAAAAAAGAACTGAATTCCTTGCTTACTCTAAGTACCTAAGCAAAATTAATTACACATATCTAACCCCGCTCTTGCCTATTGCCTTTTGCCTCTTGCCTATCTTCACTAGGAAATTAATTTTGCACGACTACTTACCATTTCAGAAGTTGAATAAATCTCAGATTATGAACGTCTAAAGTATAGTTGGTCGTTAATTGCCACGTCTGCTATGATACAATTAGGGGGTGCTGCTTTAGCAAAGATTGATAGTGAACACTCATTATTATATTAATAAATATGAATAAATATGAAGTAATTTAAGTTTCCAAGAGAATGAACCCGATCTTTTTTACTATGGGGGTAAAACTGATTTTCAATTTCTCAGCTTGAAAGGTGAACCCAGATTAAGCTATCTGAACAATAAGAGGACAAGCCAATGTTTGAAGATTTTACCTATATTACCGATGAGGCTTTTTTAGAGAATTATTGGTGGGAAGAAAAAGTTATCTGTTCCCACTGCCAAGGCAAAGGAAGAATCTATCTAGAGACAGAGAATGAATCCGTCCCCTGTAAATTCTGTGAAGGTGAAGGCATTATTCAACGAAAACAAAAGGAGACTAACTATTCCTAAAAATCTGTATAATTAGATACCATATATTAAAAATCTTCTTGAGTTAAAACCTCGGGCTGACATTGTTTAATTTCGCTGTTAATCCCCACAGCAGATTCCGATTGTAGGTCTTCGATATAACCGGATTGATGGGATAAAGCTTCAGAAAAACTCTCAAACGGACCGAAATAATAGAGACATTTCGGCTGAGTGGTGGTGATCTCTATCCACCAGGGTTGAGGTGGTAAACTAGGCTTAATGGAGACAGTTTCTGGGTCAAGAGGCTTTATACTGAGAATCCTGGCACCTTGGCGCAGGAGGCGCTGTGTTTCTTGACTCATGCGGCTTTTAGGTACTCGCAGGACTGTCCGGGAGAAGCGTTGAGGCAAAGAGCCAGAAGAACCGGAAAAAACAACTTCATAGAGAAATATTTGATTCTCTCCCTGATTATTAGCCTCTAGCATACAGAAAAGATTCTCTTTTGGGGGTAAGGGTTAAAAAAAACAGACGCTACTTTGAGCAGATGACTCAAGCAAAATCATCTCCTAACAGAGTAGCGCATCTTGATACCATAGCATAGAGCGGCAAAAAGTTAGGTTTTGACCTATTCTCCCCTCACAGCATGGCTTAAGGGGAGATTCTTCCACAGGAAGAACCCGATAGAGTTCTTTATGATGCTGTAGCCGGATATATGGCTGTTATCTTAATGGTGAGGTACAAAGTTTTTGTTTTCGGGAGTCGGTCGTCGATGCCCAATCCTGTTATACTTCATCTTTATGATAAACAATGTTAATAATATTGACGACAAATAGAGTTTTTTACCAAATATGCAGCCACCAAAATTAAGCTTAGGAACCAGATTATTTTTATCCCATCTCCTCGTTATGGTGGTGGGATTGAGTAGCTTTATTATCATTGCTAAATTATCTTCTCCCCGAATGTTTGTTTTGCGTTTGGAACAGTTAGAAAGGCAGGGATTTTTTACCGTGCGCTCGGCAAGAACTTTCTTGGTTAGGGGTTTTGAGACGGCTTGGGATAGTAGTGCTATTTGGTCATTTATTGCGGGAGGAAGTGCAGCTGGTTATCTGAGTTTTTTGGTTTCTCAACGCATTATGAAACCGGTAAAACAAATCAAACAAATCACTAAAAATTTTGCGGAAGGGGATTTATCGGCGCGAGTTCCAGAAAGCGAAATCCCAGAATTAAATCAATTAGCCATTAGTTTTAATCAGATGGCGATTAGTTTAGCCGATGTGGAAAAACGTCGCCAGGAATTAATCGGTGATCTTACCCACGAATTACGCACCCCTTTAACTGTGGTACGGGGATATCTGGAGGAATTAGCCGATGGTGCGATCAAACCTAATCCAGAACTTTATCAGAAATTAGTGAAAGAAACCCGCCGGTTAGAACGTTTAACCCACGATCTACAGGAGCTATCGCAAGCGGAATCTGGTTATCTCTCGATTAAACTGCAACCTGTTAATTTATTAACTTTGTTAAATTCTCTTATCGAAAAATTAGCCGATCAATTATTAGAAGATGGACCGACTTTACAGTTAGATTGTCCCCTCAATTTACCATCTGTCATGGCCGATCCCGATCGCCTCGAACAAATTTTAGTTAATCTGCTCGGTAATGCCATTCGTTACACCGATCATGGTGCAATTACCCTGCAAGTGACAAGGGACAAAAATCGCCTACAAATTGCCGTTATCGACACGGGAATCGGCATCGCAGCAGAGGATTTACCCTTTATTTTCGAGCGCTTTTGGCGGGCCGATCGTTCTCGTTCCCGTTATTCTGGGGGTAGTGGTATTGGTTTAGCGATTACCCGTCGTTTAGTGGAATTACACCAAAGTCAAATGGAGGTAGAAAGTGAATTAGGTAAAGGCAGCACTTTTCGTTTTTCCCTAGCAGTATCTCCGAATTGGGAGTAGGGGTTTTTTTAGTGATCGGTAAACAGTAATCGGTAAGGGGAGACGGGAGAAGGGGGAGATGGAGCGGGGAGAGAGAGTTTGAGCATTTGTACTAAAATATCTAATAGACATCTCCAAAAATTATAACCCAGTCACAGCTTGCTTTTAGCTTTTGTACTAACTGAGTAGTTCTAAGCTGAAATGTGTATTTATCGTTGCTAATTCAATTTCACTGAAAAAATATGAAACAATTAAAATCATTTTTATTTGCTTAGATTCCTTAACTAGAAAAACTTTTAGTCTTAATATATAGGCTCTTCTAGGTTCTGTGTGATAAGTTTAACTTACAATATGATCGATCGATCTTTGTGTCCTTTGTGTCTTTGTGGTTCGTTCCACCCCCTCGCTCTTGAGAAATGTATCTTAGAATACATTTTACCCACCAAAGCTGGGAGAGCCATATATAGTCATTTCAGATAATTCTGATACAGTCTAGACTGGTTGAACCCTTATGAACTCTGGCATTGATATTCTCAATCCTAATTGAAATGACTATAATATTTAGATGGAGGTCTAATAGGCAGTTTCAATGCAGTACGGCTGATAACCAGATGACTATTCAGGAGAAGACAAGTGGCGAAAAATCTGGCTGGCGATGGCTGCACTCCGGCGAATTTGTTCAATTTCGGAAAGACTTTGCCAATCTTCGGTGTCTATAGTGGTTTTGCTCTGGCCATTACGCATAGTATAGGCGTAGGGACGGGCAAAAACCTGTAAATCTTCTGGAGACCATTGGGGAAAAAGCTCGCTAAGACAAACAACAAGGCGATCGAAGTTATCTAATTGACTATTAACTAGATTTTCAGCACTTTCTACTAGACGATTTAAATGTTCGGCTGGCAGTAAAGAGGCAAATTTATCAAAGATATTAGACCGGGATGAAACGGAAACTGTCGGGAATTTTTGGTGTAAACTGCTAAAGAATCTATGAGCTTGTGCCTCGATCGCCGTCGCTTCTAGTCCTTCACACAGAGAAAAAGGCGTTTCTGTCACGTCTAAGGGATCATGACTCTCAACAGCGGTTACATCCCAGGGATAGGTGACTTCTTCTTCGATCAGGATTGCCAGAAGTTCCGCGTTAATCTGTTCGGATAGGGATAAATGGCTCATAAACGATACTCCATATTTTGGCCTTTGTGGCGTCCAATGAGTAACTACATCTCGGTTTTGACAATTCCCGAAGCTACCAACAGACTTCTGGTGGAAGCCAGACGAGAGGTACTCTTGCCATAGTAGCAATAATTAACCCCTGCATATTATAGCGGTTTTCACAGAAGTGAGTCCCGATTGAAACGCTGAAACGCCTATCTATCAAGGGATTTACTATACCTTATGAGACTGAAAACCGCTATATTATTGATTACTTTTTGACTTTTGCCAGGGGTTGATGAGAAAAGTGACATAAACTTGTCAACGCCTGAATTTGGTTATTGGCTAACTCTTCTAGGTTAATTGATCGTAGCTCCTGAGCAATTGTACTAGGATAGATAGAATTGCTACGGCGTTTGATTGACTGGTGTGACTAGATAATTGGCTCTTCTCGACTTTGTGTGATAATTTTTGCTTATGGAATCGTGAAATGTTGACGGAGAAAGACTTTTACGACTATTTTGCCGAAGAAACTATCAGTATAGGCTTCGTTTCCACACAGAAACCAGAAGAGCCGATAATTTTGCTAACTTTCTGCTGACATTTGCTCCCCCATCTCCCCACTCCCCCATCTCCCTAATCTCCTATGGCTTTTAAACAGGATTTAGTATTAGTACAGTCGCCAGGAATTACCAGCAGCGATCACTTAATTTACCCACTGGATTTTTGTGAGAGAATAGTTAGGGATAATTCTGCTTTGATCTATGATCAAAAAAACCTCTAGAAAACCACGCTATACTCAAATTCGCTGGCTCTGTCAAATAATTGTCGCCCTGATTGTATTCATGTTGCCGGGGACAATTACTCTGCGACTGGTTTTAGGGCTCTTCTCGACTTTGTGTGATAATTTTTGCTTATGGAATCGTGAAATGCTTATCGGGTAACACTTTTAGGACTATTTTGTCGAAGAAACTATCAGTATAGACCTCGTTTCCACACAGAAACCAGAAGAGCCGTTTTAGCTTTTCTTAATGCCTAAACCTTACCCGACTACACCCAGAAAAATCTGACTTAATCCTATGAAATTTGTACCGTTTGTCGATATTAATCAAAGATATTCAATGCCAACTACAGCATCTAAAGCTAGAGGATGGATGAAAAAAATTGGGCATACTTTTGTAATATTTGTTGTAGTTTTACTACTGACTCTCACCTCTCCTCTTTTGGGAATAGCTCAAAATCCGACACAACCGGAAAATAAAATTGACGGCTTTCCAGTTATGTTAGATGGAAAAACTCTCTTTTTTATCCGGCGGGGAGTTTCTTCATTTTCGGCGGAGGAGAGAGCTAACGCTATTACCCGGAGAATTGAAAGAATTGCTCAAAATGATTCTATTCCTGTTGAGAACCTGACAATTAAGCAGATTCCTGATGATAACTCACTTTATTTAAGTGTAGATCAAGAAGTAATTCTAACGGTGACGGAGCGAGATGCAAAAGCCTATCGTTCAACGCCGGAGGTTTTAGCTCAACAAGCTTTACAAAAAATTCAGGTTGCTATCGCTCAATATCGCCAAGATCGAAAACCCGAACAACTACTTAAGAACATCATTTATACGGTTATAGCCAGCTTTGCCTTCCTGATTATTAGCTTTGCAGTTATCAAAATTTCAGGGAAGCTATTTCCCTTTATTAGACGTTTGATTGAATCCTTGACGCCAGGCATTCAAATCGGGAATGTTGAGATCATATCTTCCTCTAATATAAGCTTTTTTTGGCTGCGAGTTCTTCGGATAATTCGCTTACTTGTTCTCTTTTTATTGTTATTTAATTATGCTACATTTGTACTTCGTTTATTTCCCTGGACAAGAGTTTTTGGTGAGAGTATTTTAGGCTATTTTTCTCAATCATTAGAACTGGTTTTATCCTCTATTGGCCAATATCTTCCCAATGCCTTTATTATTGCCATAATCATTTTTATAACCTACTACTTAATCGGGCTAATCAAGCCCTTTTTTACAGCAATAGAAAGAGGAAATCTGGTTATTCCTGGTTTTTATACTGATTGGGCTAAACCGACTTACAATATCCTATTAGTCATAATTATTGCCATAGCAGCAATAGTTGCTTTTCCCTATTTGCCCGGTTTTGATTCCCCTGCTTTCCGAGGTGTTTCTGTTTTTCTTGGTCTTCTTTTATCCCTTGGTTCTACTTCGGCAATCGCCAATGTTATTGGGGGAATTATTCTTATTTATACCCGGGCATTTCGCATCGGAGATCACATTCAAGTAGGAGATGTAATTGGCGATCTAATTGAAAAAAACTTCCTAGTCATCCGCATTTGTACTCCCACTAATAAAATCATTACTATTCCTAACTCATCTTTATTAAGTAGTAATGTGATTAACTTTAGTATTTCCTCGCGGGAATTAAACAGAAATCTAATTATTCAGACAACGATTACCCTAGGGTACGATCTGCCCTGGCGAAAAGCCCACAAAACCTTAATTGAAGCTGCTATAGAAACTGAGCATATCCTCAAAGAACCCGCTCCTTTTGTCCTGCAAACTAGCCTAGATAATTTTTACATCAGTTATCAATTGAACGCTTACACTAACCAACCCAATTTAATGGTAATCATTTATTCAGAACTCCATCAAAATATTCAAGATAAGTGTAATGAAGCTGGGATTGAGATTCTTTCTCCCAGTTACACCTCCCTACGAGATGGAAATACAACAACTATCCCCGAAAATTATTTACCTTCCGATTATGTTGCGCCTCCCTTTCGCGTTCAATCTTCAGACAATCAGGAAAACAACACATTATGATAGTAAATCCGTTTTTAAGCACTCACTGTTGGCGGATTATTAATATGATGAGCCAATTCAAGTCTGAATTGCATCACTGTCCGATTTACCTTCATAGAATAGCTGATTTGGGGTACGATAATTAAGACATTTTCGAGGACGATTGTTAATAGAGTTTACGGCTCTTTACTACCTGCTCTAGCTTAAGGATTTTCAAATTCGTTACCCTTGGGAAAAAATTGTCTCAATAGTCCCTTAATCTGCTCGTTTAATCCCCTGTCCCAAGAACGATAAGGCTCTGATTTGTTTTTGTATTGATCGGACAGTACCTGATCAGCCTTTCTTTGTTAACTATTGAGGTTGATGCGTTTCATTTTTGAATTGGCTATTACTTAAAAATAATTGTCTTAGTCAAACATTATAGCAGTTATCTTAATGGTGAGACAGGAAGTTTTTTTGGGGAGTCGATCATCAATAGCAAATTAGGTTGTACTTTATCCTGATGAGAAAAGCTGTAACACAACTAAGGTTTTTAAATTGAATAATCGATAAATTTCTCAATTTTATTGTCAAAATCAGTGAGTAAGGTCGCTTTTCTCGGTTTTAAATGTACCGTTTGTTCTGGTTGTAACTGTAATTGCTTGTACTCCTCACGATTGAGATAAGCCACCACCATTTCCCCATCGGCTAACATTAATTCTACTTGTATTTCCCAGCCTAAATGAATAACTCTTTTTACCACTGCCCAACTATTCAACCCATCTTGTTCGGGAATGATTTCGAGGTCGTGGGGACGGATAAAGACGGTAGAATTATCCCCCTGATGATACCCTTTTCCTAATCCTGCTAAACTGTGTAAGATATTCACTTCCCCAATAAATTGCATCACAAAAGGTGTAGCGGGATGATCGTAAATTTCGGCGGGAGAACCCACCTGTTCAATTTTACCATGATTCATCACGACAATCGTATCGGCCACCTCCATTGCTTCCTCTTGATCGTGGGTAACAAAGACACTGGTAACGTGAACTTCTTCGTGTAAATTTCTCAGCCATACCCTTAATTCTTTTCTAACTTTTGCATCTAAAGCTCCAAAGGGTTCATCTAATAATAATACCTTCGGTTGAATGGCTAAAGCGCGGGCTAAAGCTACTCGCTGCCGTTGTCCTCCCGATAATTGGGCGGGATAGCGATCGCCTAATCCTTGTAATTGAATTAATTCTAATAATTCCTCAACTTTTTTCTTAATTACCAGCGATTTTTGCTGGCGAATTTCTAGTCCAAAAGCAATATTTTGGCGGACAGTTAAATGTTTAAATAGGGCATAATGTTGAAAAACAAAGCCGATATTTCTCCGTCTAGGGTCCAGATGGGTGGTATCTTGTCCGTTAATGATAATTGCGCCACTGTCGGGAGTTTCTAATCCCGCAATTGAACGTAATAAGGTGGATTTTCCCGATCCCGATGGTCCGAGGAGGGCGACTAATTTACCTTCAGGAATGGTTAAATTGATATTATCTAAGGCTTGAAAATTGCCGAAACGTTTAGAAACTTGCTGGATGATAATACTCATATTTTTAGGTTTTTTGTAGAACGTAGGTTGGGTTGAAGCATGAAACCCAACGCCCGCTCATATTTTTAGGTTTTTTGTAGTTAGGTAGTGTGAATTTTGTGGGCGGTTTTACGTTCGAGAATTTCTTTGATAATTAAAGTAACTCCCGCTAGTAAAGCTAGAATAGCCGCCGCACTAAAAGCGGCAGGAGTGAGATAATTTTTATAAGCCTGTTCTACGAAAATTGGCAGGGTGGCAGTTCTCCCTAAAATACTGCCAGAAACCACAGAAACCGCCCCAAATTCTCCCATCGCCCGGGCATTAGTTAACAGCACTCCGTACATCAACCCCCAACGAATATTAGGTAAAGTAACGCGCCAGAAAATCTGCCAATCATTTGCCCCTAAAGTGCGCCCCGCTTCCTCTTGTTCTAAGCCAATTTCTTCTAAGACTGGGATAACTTCTCTAGCGACAAAAGGCATGGTGACAAATATAGTTGCTAATACCATTCCGGGTAAAGCAAAAAGTATTTTTATATCGAAAAATTCTAGAAAAGAACCTAACCAACCATTGCGCCCATAGAGCAGTACAATCATTAAACCCGCTACCACAGGAGAAACGGCAAAGGGTAAGTCAATTAAACTAATTAATAACGTTTTGCCACGAAATTGATTGCGAGCA
Organism: Microcystis sp. CS-574; assembly: GCF_028329095.1. NCBI lineage: Bacteria > Bacillati > Cyanobacteriota > Cyanophyceae > Chroococcales > Microcystaceae > Microcystis > Microcystis sp. CS-574. The sequence continues at coordinate 5,869 of NZ_JAQMSY010000147.1, read as the reverse complement.
ATTACCCAAGCTGCACAAAGTCCGAAAATTGTGTTTAAGGGTACAGTAATTAGGGCAATAATTACTGTTAATCTTACCGCTTCGATAAAGTCAGAGGTTCCCGCCGCTTCTAAAAAAGCTTGGAATCCATTGCGAAAAGCATAGTAAAATACTGCTGCTGCTGGAATAAATAATAACAGTGCCAGATAGACAAGGGCAATGATAATTAGTAGGGGTTTGTAATCCCATTCTTTCTGTTTAGTTAAGGCTTTTGGATTCTGCATTTTTGATCTGTCTCCAGTCATACTGTAATGTTTTTTACTCTTTACTTAACTCTGTATTTTTGCCCCCATTGTTGCAGGAAATTAATTACTACTAACATCCCTAGGGAAACCAGCAATAAAACCATGCCGATTACTGTCGCCCCCGTGTAATCATATTCCTCCAGTCTTTGGAAGATTAAAACTGGGGCAATTAAATCCTTAAAGGGAATATTAGAGGAGATAATAACTACAGAACCATATTCACCGATCGCTCTGGCAAAACCGAGGGCAACTCCTGTTAAAATAGCGGGCAGTATTGTGGGAAAAATCACTCGCCAAAAGATTTGCCAAGAGGAAGCTCCGAGGGATAAAGCTGCTTCTTCTACTTCTTTTTCCATTTCCTGTAAAACCGGCTGTAGGGTGCGGACAATGAAGGGTAAAGCGATAAATAACATCGCCACAAAAACCCCTAAAATGGTAAAGGATATCTTAATACCAAAGGGGGCAAAAAATTGACCGATCCAACCGTTATCACTATAAACTGTGGCGAGGACTAAACCAGCAACAGAAGTGGGTAAAGCAAAGGGCAAATCTACACAAGCATCGACAATTTTTTTCCCAGGAAATCGATAACGCACTAATACCCAAGCGATAATAGTGCCAAAAACTCCGTCAATTAGTCCAGCGATTAAGGAAGTAAAAAAAGTGACTTGGTAGGCGGATAAAGAAATCGGTAAAGTGGCAATGCGCCAAAATTCGGCAAAACCAAGAGTTAGGGATTTAGCAAATAGTGCCGCTGCTGGTAAAACCAACAAAACCACTAGATAACTAATGGTAATTACCCAAGGAATAGAAACTTTTTTCAGGGGTTGACTGGGAGATAAAGATAATTGTGGGTTAGCCATTGTTAATTATTGCTAAGTAAGTAGTTCCAATTAAATAGAAGATAAATTTTGCCTTTGATCCCCCCTGCCCCCCTTGATAAGGGGGGTGGGGATCCGCCTTGATAAGGGGGGTGCCGATTAGAGATTACCAATTGTCCGCTTCTTCAAGAACTTGTGCTGAATCATACCAAACTTCTACATCTAAATCTGCCAGATAGGAAAGGGCATTTTCTATCCCTTGGGAGTTGCCTTGCAGTTGTAGATCGAACCAGCCATCTTGATTATTATTGGCAGCTAACAAAGCGGAAAATATATTCACTTTTAGACCAGAAAAAGACCCTAAACGTGCTATAATTGGCTCGTTAATATATTGTTTAGGAATCCGAATTTTTATTCTTCGGGAAGTGGGGCGATCGAGTCCAGATTGATCGAGATGTAAGTCACTTTGGGGATGATTAATAGTTTGCCATTGAGGTTGATTATCCATGGTTTTTATCCTTTAAGATTTACCAGCTTTAGTCAGAATTTTATCGAACAAGCCTCCATCATCAAAAAATTGCTTTTGTACCTTATCCCAACCGCCTAAATCCTGCACGGTAAAGAGATTTTTTATCTGAGGAAATTTACTCTCAAACTCTTTAGCTACAGTCGGTTCAACGGGACGAAACCCCACCTGAGCAAATTCTCTTTGGGCTGCGGGAGTAAATAAAAACTGCACAAAAGCCTCGGCCACTTTTCTCGTACCTTTTTTATCCACATTGGCATCAACAACCGCCACGGGATTATCAATAGAAATATTGTAATCGGTGGGAACAGTGTAGGACAACTTCTCGCCTTTTTGGTTAGCGAGAATCATCTCATTTTCGTAATTAATTAGCACATTTCCCTGACCTTGTTTAAAAAATACATCACTAGATTCGCGAGCATCTCTAGGTAAAACTGGCGCATTTTTAAAAACTTTTTCGACAAAAGTTTGCGCCGCTTGTTCACTGCCTCCCGCTTGCGTCACCGAACCCCAAAGAGCGAGAAAATTCCAGCGCGCTCCGCCAGAAGTCTTGGGATTAGCAGTAATAACCTTAATATTATCCTTGGCTAAATCTGACCATTGATTAATTTTAATATTGGCATCACGAGGAACAAAAGCCACTACAGACTTATGAACAATAGAGTCATTGGGTGCTTCTGTTTCCCAACCGGGTTGAATTAATCCCGCTTGCTCAATTTTCTTGGTATCCAAAGCTAAAGCCAACGCTACCACATCCGCTTCTAAACCATCGATAACGGCACGAGTTTGGGAACCGGAACCGCCATAACTCTGTTCAAAAGTGACTTTTTGCCCCGTTTTTTCTTGCCATTCCTCGACAAATTTGGGAATGATTTTTTCGTAGGCACTTTGGGTGACAGCATAGGAAACAAGTGTCACAGTCACGGGTTTTTGGCTGTCATTGCCGCTATTGGTGGGGGATGAGGTACAAGATGCCAGCATTCCTCCCGTCAGGACAGTTGCCATGAGTAGGGATAAACAAGACTGGGATGACTGCATCGGCGGCGCTCCTAAGCTTTACTCTGAGGTTGTATCTGTTTTCAGGTCTGCTTTAATCCTACAGCACAGGAAATAAAATTTCAATACATTTATAAAACAAATTGGGAATAAGGCGATAACAAGGGAAACTGTGAGAAGATAAAATCAGTGCTACATCTAGGTTTGAGACTATGGGCAAGAGCGTCAAGGCCAAAAAAACAACCCTCCTACAACAACTGATTAACCAGAGTTTTCTTTTTCGCGGACTAGAGGAAGCTTGGTTAAGTCAGTATCTCGATGCCGACAATCTCAAGTTAGAGACGCTATTTTCCAATCGTCCCGTCTATACGGCTTTTCTGCCTGATGAATTTCTAGATGTTTTGTATGTGATTTTGAATGAGGGTGTAATCGTCGTCCGCAGCACCCCCCTCGACCGGATTATTGCCATTACCTACCCCGGTGGCTGTTTTGGTATGAGGAGTTTACCCTTTAGTTATGGTTTAGCCAGTCGCGCTTTTCCCTGTTTGGTGGAATCCTATAAAACTACCCACGTCCTGAAAATTCCCTTATCGGCGCTAGAAAAGATTTACAACGATAACGAAAGTTTTCGTCAACGGTACTGTTTTTTATTTGAATTACAGCAAAAATTCGAGTATCATCTGCTTAATTGCAGTAGCTATCCACCCCAAGCTGTAGCCACTTTACTGAGAGCTTTAATCTATCAAGAAAGAGAATTAGGCAGTCAACCAGATGCCGAAAATATCTATACTTTTGATTTATCCGTCGATGTGATTGCTCGCGCTTGTCAACTCAATCAACGCACCGTCGAACAGGTATTAAAAGGATTGCAAAACGTGGGATTAATTGCCTCAGAATCGACGGGGGATTTAATTCGGGTACTGGATGCCGAGGGTTTAAAAGAAGTTTACAGTGCCACCAGAGATAAAGTTAATTGGTGGCCCCTAAGATAAGTAGGTTTGGCCTTATTTATTATTGCCATTGACAGCGCTTTAAGGCATCTTCGGCAGCCGCTTTGGTGGCATCCTGTTTCCGTTTGCCTTTACCTGTACCATAGAGAAGGTTATTAACCCGCACTTCGGCAGTAAATTCCCTAGCGTGGGGGGGGCCAGTAACATCAATGATCGCATATTCTGGATTAGAGGCGAAATTGGCCAGCGCCCACTGTTGAAAGAGATTTTTGGCATCGATAAAAGATGGCGATTCCGATTGTTGAGAGACTAAATGAGAGGCTACAGGGATAAAAAGCCCGTGCAGATAGTTTTTAACCGCATTTAACCCCGAATCTAGATAATAAGCCCCAATTATCGCTTCAAAAGTGTCCGCTAATAGGGTAGGATTTGATCGCCCCCGATCTTTAATTGCTCCCTTGCCTAAACGCATTAACTCCCCCAGGCCGATTTCAATGCCTAATTGCGCTAATTGTTCTTCTTTGACCAAATTTGACCGCAAACGGGTTAATTCGGCCTCGTTCATGGCGGGATATTTTTGATACAATAGTTCGCCCACCAAAAAAGCCAAAATCGCATCGCCTAAAAATTCTAGGCGCTCGTTATTTTCCGTCAATTCCGACTGTTCATTGACATAGGAACGATGGGTTAAAGCTTGGGTGAGAAGGAGAGCATTTTGAAAAGGAGGCAAACAAGACATTGCACGAGTAAGTCAAGAGCATTTCTTATCTTAATCTGACCCCACCGCGAATAGATGAGACGAACGATCCTTTTTTTACTGTTTTTTCCGGCTAGTTTAGGCATAATCTCCCAAATCTTCTCACCGGAAAACCTATCCGCTGCTATTCTTGCCCTAGGTATCCTGGGGATGTGTATGGAACAGGCACGCATGGCGGCGGTGGACTTGGCAGAAATTGCCCAATTTCAGCAAAAAACCAGCGATCCTCGCCTCGATCGCTTTTTTATCGTCACAGTTAGTACAATTGTTTTAGAATTATCGGGCTTTTATCTGGCTGCCCTCTCGATAGGATGGGGAGCTTTAATAGTTTTAGTCAGTCAAATTTGGTTTCATTGTTTAGCCAAAATTCAACTGCAGCCAAGCACAGAAAAAATTATTGACCATGGCATAGGGCCACGTTTACCCATCTTACTCGCTGACGGAATCGGCATAATCTTCGTGGCTTTCTGGTTAGCCAAAATCGCTCCCCTAATTATGGCCATAACTTTAACGACAATGTTATTAATCTACGGCTCTCTTAAGTATAGACCTCTTGTCAAAATCAAAAATCTTCCCTTAGTTGAGGAGTAAGTAGCCAGTATTCGGTCGTCAGGAGAATCAAGAATGAGCTTTAATCAACTAAATTCTCTACTTAGAGATTTTATGCCTATTTTTCTCATTTTTGAACTCTCAAAAATTAATTATCCAAGAACTCTCCTGTAGTCCCTCGAAATTACCGCAGAAATCGAGTGCCTTAATCAACCCGACAAAAAGTTAATTTTAGAGAGAATTCCCCCAGATGAAACCATTACCCATTATTTTATCAGTAGTCCAGACGCAGGAGGCTCTCTTAGGTTTGGTGGGTAAAATGTATTCTAAGATATAGTCCTGCTGGCGAGGGAGTGGAAGGAACCACTCCAGACACAGAGGACACGAAGATTGATCGCTTCTATAGTAAGTTAAACTGACCACACAAAGAATAAGAGAGCCGTACCCCGAATGAGGTATTCTGTGAAGTTAGATCAAATAGTGATGGAATTCAGACTTGAATTCCATCACTGTTATATGCTGGTCGGCTTCAAGGCTCTCGGTTTCATCGAAAATTTGGGTCTGAAACCCCGTCGTTCTACGACGGCTTTACTGTTAAATATGAGCATCGTTTACGAAATATATGCTAAAATGTGAGGTATGGAAAAAGCCTATTCGTTTCAATTTTACCCCACACCCGAACAAGAGTCGCTATTGCGGCGCACTTTGGGCTGTGTAAGATTAGTTTACAATAAAGCTCTCCATCTCAGAACACAAGCTTGGTATGAAAGACAAGAAAGAGTAGGCTACGCTCAAACTTCTTCAATGCTAACCGATTGGAAAAAACAAGAAGAATTAGACTTTTTAAACGAAGTTAGCTGTGTACCCTTACAACAAGGGTTAAGACATTTACAAACAGCTTTCACTAACTTCTTTGCTGGTCGTACTAAGTATCCTAACTTTAAGAAAAAACATCAGGGAGGAAGTGCCGAATTTACCAAATCTGC
>NZ_JAQMSY010000146.1:0-2957 GCF_028329095.1 Microcystis sp. CS-574 | reverse complement strand
TAGCCCGATTGCATCGCAAAACACTCTGCTATTCTAAGTCTACAGAAATGTTAGGATACTCTATTCGTTTATTAATTCATTATCTGAAGTTTCAAGAAGTGCCTATTCCTTACTGATTCATAGCTTAATTCAGCAACGCCGTCAGTGGAATGATAAAGTTTAGTCCACTGATCGACCCAATCGTAGGCTCGCGATTTTTGTTTATTTTCTTGTCTTTGTAATTGACATCTTCCCTCGATCTGTGCTTGATAGAGGAGGGGTACATCTGACCAGTCCGGCATTTTATTCTTCCTCCTCGATGTTCGGATTTTGGGGATTAGTGCTAGGTTGTTTGTATCGTTGCGTCCACCAGACCAAGCTATCACAAAGTTGGGTGAGGACGTAGAGAGCGATTCTCTGATCTTCTAGGGGAAAAGTTTCTTGATTCCAGAACTCTCTGGCGATCGCTTGGATAGCTTTGGTTTGAGCTTCCGGTTTATCTTGAGGATTAATCTTGCCACGGGGAACCCGTAATCCCGCATCTTCTAAGATATCGACGAATTTCTGCCAGACATCTTGCCAGTATCGTCCTTTTTGTCCATCAGTAGCGTCATTTTTGTCGATCAATCTCAGGTGTTCACCCCAAAAACGTTCTAAACCGTAGGCGACGGTGGTTCTCATTTTGTGGGATTCATTCAACACTTTCTCGCTGTCTCGGTATTTTAAGACCAATTCCTGGGCAGCCCGATCGAGGTTATAAGGATTCCATGTCATGAAGCACCTCCCGATGGTTTTTTCAAGGTCATCATGCAGTGGCCGAAGCCGACCGATTCGAGTCCCCCTAGATAAATATCCCCCGTTTTATCTTGTTCCAGTGGTTTCCAGTTGTCCCAAACGTTATCATCGATCGGTTTAAGGGCAAGGGGAAAAGCGAGGACTGTTCCTTCTGGTATTGCCTCGACATTAAAAAACGCTTTATTAGCCGCCACTTTCCGCCCCTCTTCTAACTGCACGCGACTCTGACGATAGAGGGCCATATCGTGGATCATACCCATATCATTGTCATCGACCACCACGGCGGGCAGGTTTTTGAGGGGAAACCAGGGTGTTAGATCCCGATTCGGGTAACTCACCGTGATAAACCCCAAGTTGAAGAAAAGTACGGGGTCAGAGTTGTTTTTGGAACGGGTTTTTAGAGTTTGCGAGCCGGTGTACTCGGGGGGGATGTCTGCCTTGACGTCGGCAATGCGTTGGTAGCGTCGCAGTAAACTCGGACAACTAACCCAAACGATCGGTTGTCCGGGGCAGAAAACTGGCAGCCAGACGATCAAGGCGTGTTCTGGTTTGATAATCGATTCATAATCGTAGTTTTCCTGTCGGTTTTTTTCCGCACCGCGGCCGTACCAGCGTTCCACTTCTTGTAACGCGCTCGTTTTGGCCTGTTCCGGGGGTTGCCCTCGCTTCTTGTATTGGCTTGTTAAACGGGCTAACATATCGGAGCGGAGACGACCGCGTAGGGAACTACTGGGGATTATGCCTGTTTGGGTGAACTGATCGCGAAAGATCAGGTTAAGGTTGCCGCTTTCTTCCCCGGCGGCGGCTCCCAGATGTAGTGGGGCAAGGGTTTCAATGATGCCGTAGGCTTTTAGATACATTCAATTCAATCCTTTTATTGTTAGCGGTAGAGATAGTCCACAGCCGATATGTTTGAGGGGAAACCCCTCTCTAGGAAACCAGTCTTCTGGCCAGTCCCACCACGATCGCCCGATCGGTTCTTCCAGCACATACACGCTTCCCGAAGGAACGGAATACCTACCCCGTCCCAAGCGTCCACCTAAACCGTAACGGTAGGGGATGGGTTTGTCGGTGAGCAGCAGTTGAACTGAGGGGAAATCGGGTTGTTCGGGAATTCGGGAGGAAAATCGTTTCGATCCCCAGATGGCCGGAGTGATCGTCGCAAAGGCCTGTTCAATTGGCTGTCTCAGCAATTGATAGATGGCCCAATCGGGTTTAATCTCAACGCTCTCGATCTCGACTAGATGATTTTCTCCGCCGAATTTATACCATCCCGGATCGAGGGGATGGGTGGCTAGATAGATCAAACAGGTTCCCTCCTTCATCTGCACGGCGTATTCTAAAAACAGACCGTCCTTCTCGACGGTACAGCGTCGATCGATCTCTAGCTTGGGATGTAGGATCGGGGTAAATTCCCACGGTGAGAGTTCCGCAAATCCGTTGTCGGCGATGTATTGCGCCGATTCTGTCCAATCTTCACTGGAAATCCAGGAAAATTCGGGTTCTATTGAGTCCTTGTCGCAATCTCGCTCCCAGACGACTTGTCGATCGGGTGCAGCTATGATTCGCCATTCGTCGGATTTCTTGGTGGCGATTATTTTCGTGCGGGGAATCGGGATATAGACGTTACGAAGACTATCGGTTTCGGTCCAGAAAGGGCCGGCGATGAATAGGTTGTCTCTTAATTCCCGATGGCTATACTGATGGGTCGTTTTATTGGCGCTGAAAAATAGTCCGGATAGGGTGGCGGCATCGGGGGGAAATTTAGAGCCAGAACGTCCGACAAGGTTTTCTGGGGAGAGGAACGCGCCGGAACTGCCGTACATCATGCCGAGGGGTTTAATGATGATGAGATGGGAAAACATAAAATTTAAGCGGGAAAAGTTAACGAAGGCGGTCGGCAGTCCTGATGCCAAAGTTGACGCCGCCAAGCCCGAAAATATTCTGATCCTAAATCCAGTTATTAAAAACTGATTATTTATTTCCCCTTTTGCATGAGTGCCTCTCCTGATATGTAGCCTATACTCAACGGATTTAGCATTACTGCCGATTTTATCACTCAATCCAAGCTTTTGGGGGGTTCTACCCCCCAAACCCCCCGTTGGGGGCGTGGCGCCGCCCCCAAACCCCCCGCGCATTAGTTTTTCGGTGGGATGCTTACACGCGGCCGCTGACACATCTGT
>NZ_JAQMSY010000145.1:0-13408 GCF_028329095.1 Microcystis sp. CS-574 | reverse complement strand
GCATATTAGCGGCGGTTCATGTATCTCCAGAATTACGCGAAAAAATTCTGCAAGAAGGGTTTTATGTGGCTCGGATTCATGACCAAGTATTTGAATTAGATATTCCCGATAATTTTCAACCTCGACCTTATTAAAAATTTAAATGTAATCGCTCTATCTTGCCTAAAGGCAGCAACACTTTTTTCTTCATGAATCGGCAAAATTCAGTAAAATAGTAATAGACCAAATCAGAGAGAAAAAACTCTATGGCATATTAGTGTCCCTGGGTAAGCGCATCTTAACAATCCTTGACAAGATGAACTTTATGTGGGTTGCCTACCCAGACGACAATTCAGGCATATTTGAGTAGAATTTGCCATCTCAATTGTTAAGCAACAATCGACCAAATAGGTCGAGTTCGTAACTATTCTGATTGACTGGTGTCACTTGAAATGCCCACGCAAATCACAAAATTGGCCAATTGTCAATAGCCTTTGAGATGCCCTTACCCCAGTTTGGGTCTAGGTTTTAAAAATCCCACAAAAGAAGATTTATATCTCAAATCAGCAACGCTGGAAAAATTATTGCTATGACAGGAGGTACCCCGACTCATATTCGCTCATCAAATACATAAACAAAGAAAATTATCTGTATATTTAATCACTTAATCAGAAGCATTTACCTTTGAAATAGCAGTTTTTAAATAGGAAACCACCTCATTAATTACTACTTCTGATGCTTTTTTACTGGCTCTTTCGACTAATTCCACCTTACCCGATTTGAGAGATTTACCCGTGACAATGCGATAGGGAATCCCAATTAAATCCGCATCTTTGAACTTAACTCCCGCACGTTCATTCCGGTCATCCAACAGGGTTTCAATGCCCGCTTGATTTAACTCATTGTATAAACTTTCGGCGGTTTTTACCTGCTCGGCATCGGCTAAATTAGGAATAACCACAATCGCTTGATAGGGGGCAATAGCTACGGGCCAAATAATGCCATCTTTGTCGTAGGATTGTTCTACGGCTGCCTGGGCCAAACGGGATACTCCTATACCATAACAACCCATACAAATGGGGGTAGATTCTCCCGCTTCATTAGTATAAAAAGCATTCATAGCTTGAGAATATTTATAGCCCAATTGGAAGATATGACCAACTTCAATTCCTCTAGCACTTTGCAAGGTTTGATTAGGATCATGAATAGCTCGATCGCCTACCCGGGCTTTGCGTAGATCGATGATTAATTCTGGTAAGATAAAATCTTTACCCCAATTGGCTCCCACTACATGAAATCCGGTTTCATTAGCACCAGTGATAAAGTTTTCTAAGTCTATCACTGTGTTGTCTGCTATGCGTAAAAACTTAGGAGCTATATCGCTGGCTTTTTTGAGTAAATTATCTTCTAAGTCGGGAGCAATATAACCTAAAGGTAAAGGTTTAGTTGCCCATTTCTGTTGAGCGGCAGCATCGGGTATTTTTAAAGCCAAAATTGTTTTAGCATTGTAACAGCTCGCCTGTCTAACTAATTCATTTTGTAGTTTAACTTCATTAACCTCTTGATCGCCGCGAATATGCAGTAAAACTAAAACAGTTATGCCGCTATCATAAAGCACTTCGTAGAGAACATTTTTGACGATAGCGGTGGCGGAACAATCAAGAAATTTAGCTAAACTTTCGATCGTGTTGGTGTTAGGAGTCTCTTTTTTAGCAAACTTTTTAAAGGGAGAAGCCACTTTATCTGCTGGCAAAGAAACGGCTTTTTCTACATTAGCCGCATACTTTTCATCGGCAGTAAATAAAACCTCATCTTCTCCAGCATCAGCTAAGACCATAAATTCTTGGGATGCGGAACCACCAATCGCTCCAGAATCCGCTTCTACTGCCCGAAAAGCTAACCCACAACGGCGGAAAATATTGCGGTAAGCTATATCCATCGCTTGATAGGTTTTCTTTAAACATTCCTCGTCAAGATTGAAAGAATAGGCATCTTTCATAATAAATTCCCGTCCCCGCATTAAACCAAAACGAGGGCGAATTTCATCGCGAAATTTAGTTTGAATCTGATATAAATTAACCGGTAATTGTCGATAGGAACGAATTAAATCACGAGCGACGGCAGTAATTACTTCTTCGTGAGTCGGTCCTAATCCTAACTCCCGGTTTTGCCTGTCCGTCAGGGCAAACATAATCCCTTCTGCTTTTGTGTAGGTGTCCCAACGGCCCGATTCTTGCCAGAGTTCCGCCGGTTGCAGTTGGGGAAGTAAACATTCTTGGGCGCCGGCTTTATTCATTTCTTCCCGGACTATCTGGGAGACTTTCTGCAAAACCCGCCACATCAGAGGTAAATAGGCGTAAATACCGCTGCCGATACGACGAATGTAACCGGCACGGACTAAGCATTTATGACTGGGGATTTCCGCCTCGGCTGGATCTTCCCGGAGGGTGACAAAAAGCTGTTGAGAGAGTCGCATCCTATCGATATCCTTTTGAACAGAAGACTTTCTATTATCTCATCAAAGGAGAGCGACTGCAATTATCAATTACTTGTGTTGACAAACAATAACAGCGATCAGTTTACCGATTCTCAGGTATTTCCCCTCATAACTTGAGACTGGTTGGAGAAGCATTGAACCTCGGTTGCAATTGCCTAACTCCCTTGTTCTCTACTCTAGGAAATATGAGCGTTCAGGTTGATCGCTGTTATCGCCGTTATCGAGACAGAATGGAACTTTAACAGGGTTTACTCCTTTGTGAACTTGACCTTATAACCTTGCCAGTTGATCTGTCAGGGAGGCTTTTCTCTTTAGCCTCAATTATTAATATAACATCGGATCGGAGCTAGAAGTCTTTCTCTTAATTAAAGTTTACATTGCCAGGGTCAAGGAAAAGCTTAGATGTTTTGACGCTTGACCGACCATAACTCTTATTATTCAAAAATTATGGCAGCAGTGACCTCAACAGTAGTCAAAGAAAGCGCAGAAGAATTAACTAACTCAACAGACCAAAGAAGCAATCACCGCTAGGGAAAAAGACAAACTGCCCCTAAAGCAAGAAAAAGCTCCCACCCTCAAGGTGATAGCTAAAAGTTGATGGCATCATAGAAACACAGTGCCAAGGTGCTTGTGTAAATATCGTGAGCAAGGCAACGAAAAGAACTTTATAAGATGAATCGGAACGATCCCTTAAACTTCCCGTTGCCGAGGTCCCAGTGAGACAGGTGAGTAGTATGCTTATCCACAGGGAGGCTTGATTTGGGCGCTATATATACAACCAGTCTCAACGGCTGGCTGGTACGAATTATCGTGTCTGACTTCAAATATGTTCTTGTTCCCCAAACTGAAACATCTTTGACCTGTTTGCCGACAAGATACAAAGCTGAAATTATTGTGGCATCCGAGGCGATGCGGACGGCGAATGGGATTGATATCGCCCCTAAAGAACTCTTCGCCTTCACCATGAACTGCAAAGTTCTTGGCGCTATGAGTTGGACTCTGGTAAATGCGTAGCCATCTGAAGATTCTCCCTGCTTGAGATAGTCACTGCTTAGTCTTTGAATGATATCGAGATCAATTTCATGATCTAGCACTTCTGAAGGGGGGTGCGTCGGCCTGGAAAATCCCAAGAAACTGTGATCGGCAAATACGTCCTCAGCAGCGTAAGCCGTTTCTATTTGACCCATTTCATCTATGGTTATATGCCCGGGCCCGTGAAACCCATTAAAGTGATTGCTTACTGAATAGCAATATGCTCCTGCGTGTTGGATTAACAATGGATCCCCACGACTCTGGCCTTCTAAATTGGTCGATGGTAGCAATATATCGCCGGCAAAACAAAGTGGCCCTCCAATAGCATCGTCCCCTTGAGTAGGCAGGGTGCGATGATTGCGATCGATAATTTGGTGGCTCCATGAGAGGAGAGTCACCTTGATTAGCTGGTCGGAGCCAACATCAACAATAGCCCAACGTCTGCCCCGCATCTGCTTAAGCTCGCGGATACGAGTCAACAAGGCGACGGCATTACCAACCAGTGCGTGTCCAGGCTCGACTATGTACTCAATACCGGGTAACAAGTGTTTCTTTAATGCTTCTGTGTACTCTGGGATTGTTGGAAACTGTTGCCCGTCATGGAAGTCAATGCCAAACCCACCGCCAAGATTTAGTTTTCTCATGCAATGATTCGAGCTGGCTTCGATTAAGTTTTTCAAATGATGAATAAACTGAACCGAATTATTAAATGCCGATACATTATCCATCTGAGTTCCAATATGGATATGCAAGCCCGCTATAGGTAGTTTGCAACTGGCCAGAGCATCTGGCAATTCCTCGGATGGGATGCCAAACTTACTGTTAGGCGAGGCGTGAGAAACCAGATCCTGCCAATCAGTATTGTGGAAATATTCCACCGGTTTTTCTGGGTTAACTCGAACCAGCAAGCTCCCACTCCAATCCTTGCCATAAAGCTTATGTTGAAGGTCATCTAATATAGCTTGAGAGTCAGCAACTACTGTTGAGCCTCCATCGAGGAGATCTACCATTAGCTGGTGGTCGGGCGCCGGACTGTTGTATGTGATCCGATTCAACGGGAATCCGCAAGAAAGGGCCAACTCAACTTCATATTCAGAAGAGCAGTCTGCGGAGCATCCCAGGGATGCCAGTTCATTCAGAATCGCCATCGACGGATTAGCCTTGATCGGGTAGGCAACCTGAGATGGACTGCCGACAAGCTCCACAAAGTGGGACAGGTTCCGACGAAGCTGACCGACGTTCAGTATGTAGAGAGGAGACCCATGGCGTTTTGCTATCTCCTCGATGTCAATTGATCGCGTCCAAGTTTCCATAATCCCTTCTATAATCTCGCTTTTGTCCAACGCCTAGCATCACCCGCAAACAGCGATCAGTTGATCGATTCTCAGGTATTTCCCCCCACTACTTGGGACTGGTTGGAGAAGCATTGAACCCTAGCTGCAATTGCCTAACTCCCTTGTTCTCTACTCTAGGAAATATGAGCGTTCAGGTTGATCGCTGTTATCGTCGTTATGCCACCCTATCGAACCATACCAAGTAAGGAAGAACCTTTTTTTTTAGCTTCAATTATTAATGTAACATCGGATCGGAGCTAGAAGTCTTTCTCTATAATCAAAGTTTACATTACTAGGATTAAGGAGAGGCCTAGATGTTTTGACGCTTGACGATAATTACCCTCAGTTCGGTATCAGAAAAGGAGGGGGTGGTAGCCTGAAAAAATACAAACGATTCAGCACCCCCGTTCTACATTAGCCGAGTCCCGCCCTCTCGAACCGGTCATCGAGTTTTTCGCCACGCTCTGACGTAATATGAAAAATCACTTAGCGATGGCGTACTGCTAGGCAGTGGCTTCGACATTGCAATCAACTTATGGAACAGGGTCAGACGGAAGGCGATGTTAGTCCAAAATTATTTATTTTGAATTACCATTGTTGCACAAGTAATTATATTTTCTAAATTGTTATACTCATATCTTTGTTTTTCAATATAATTATCAAATAAATAATTTTTATCTGGATATTTTATCGCTAAGTCTTGGCATTTTTGTTTAAGATAATTGAATTGCATTCATACTCATCATTTTGATAACCGAACAACCCAGAGAACAGTTGAAGGAATTAACAATAAACTCAATGTGATTAAAAGGAGAGGCTGTGGATTTAGAAACTTTAAAAACTTTAGTCTTAGATATTTATTAAATTGGCATTTTGCTAGTTGATTTTATATGGTAAGTTCGGAAAAACTAGAAAAATGAAAGACAAGGGTTTGAAAATCTGCGAAGACTTCTTAAAGTAGAAAGAAAGGGTAGTCGCCGGGATAAAACTTATGAAGAAACAGCTTACTATATCAGCGGTCACTGAGCCTTTACATTGAGCTTGTCGAAATGTGTCGAAGTGTAGCCTAACCGAATCCGCTCAAGTATTTGCCAAAATTATTCGCGGTCACTGAGCTTTTACATTGAGCTTTTACATTGAGCTTGTCGAAATGTGTCGAAATGTGTCGAAGTGAGGACATTGGAAAATAAAAAATCAGTTACATTGGGTAAAAGATGTAATTTTTGAGGAAGATAAAAGCCAGATCAGGGATTTTCAAGCGGCAAGCAATTGGTCAATTCTCACAACTATAGGATTGAATCTTTTCAGAGGTTTGGGTTTTCTCTCAATAACAGAGGGACAAAGGTGGTTAGCTGAACGTTGGGAAAAACTGATAGTTTTATCGACGTAAGAAGTAAGCAGAAAAATTAGCTAAATTAACAGGATGTACTCTCAGACAATTTCAAGAGAGATAGGCTTTTAGTGGCTTGATAACAAGCTTTATCAATCTATTCATAATAAATATTAGCAGAGGATTAAAGATTAATTGTTGTGACTAACTCTTTTAGTTAGAGAAAGATAAACTTGAGAATCTTCAGTCAAATTTATTAACTCAAAATCAGCTGTACTTAATTTAAATGAATCAACCCTACCTTAATAAGGGGGCATCTGAAAGTTTTTAATACCTACCTACCCATTGATTGACTCCCTCAATTGATTATAGCAATTATTATACTGATGAAATGCAAAATAATTACCAGAAATTAGCTATGTTTACCCAAGGAAAAGATAACAGCTATCTTAATAAGACTCTTGAAATTTTTTACCCAGCAACTAAACAGGAATTTGATCTCTCCCAAATGTGGGACAATTGACAAAGAACTAAGAATTGTAGAATCCCCCCATCATGACCTCGGAACTATCGAAGCAATACGATCCCAAGATCACAGAAACGAAATGGCAGCAATATTGGGAAAATCAAGAGATATTTACAGCAAACCCCGAAAAAGGCGGCGAAACCTACTGTATAGTCATCCCCCCTCCCAATGTTACCGGTAGTCTCCACATGGGTCACGCTTTCGAGAGTGCCTTGATTGATACACTTGTTCGCTACAAGCGCATGACCGGCAAAAATACCCTCTGGCTGCCAGGTACGGATCACGCTAGTATTGCAGTACAAGCTATACTCGATCGCCAATTAAAAGCCGAAAAAACCGACCGTTATCAACTAGGAAGGGAAAAATTCCTCGAACGCGCTTGGCAATGGAAAGAGGAGTCAGGTAGTACCATTGTTAATCAACTGCGACGCTTGGGGGTATCCGTCGATTGGACGCGGGAACGTTTCACCATGGATGAGGGACTTTCCCATGCTGTCCGTACTGCTTTTATCAAACTCTATGAGGACGGATTAATCTATCGCGGTCAATACTTAGTTAACTGGTGTCCGGAATCCCGGTCGGCCGTTTCCGATTTAGAGGTGGAAAACAAGGACATTGAGGGAAATCTCTGGTATTTTCGCTATCCTCTCAGCGATGGTAGTGGTTATCTTCAAGTAGCCACCACAAGGCCCGAAACCATGCTCGGTGATACTGGTGTCGCTGTCAACCCGCAAGACCCCCGTTATCGCCATTTAATCGGCAAAACCGTCACTTTACCGATAATGGGGCGAGAAATCCCGATTATTGCCGATGAATTAGTGGATCCCCAATTCGGTACTGGTTGCGTCAAAGTTACGCCGGCCCACGATCCCAAGGATTTTGAGATGGGTAAACGCCATAATTTAGCCTTTATTAATATCATGAATTTAGACGGCAGTTTAAACGAAAATGCCGGAATATTCGCGGGTCAAGATCGTTTTGTTGCCCGCAAAAATGTCGTTAAAAAACTCGATGAAGACGGTTTTTTAGTTAAGATTGAAGCCTATCGCCATAGCGTCCCCTATAGCGATCGAGGTAAAGTTCCCGTGGAACCCCTTTTATCTACCCAATGGTTCGTTAAAATTGAACCTTTAGCCACAAAAGCTTTAACCTGTTTAGATCAGGAAAACTCGCCCCGTTTTGTGCCAGAAAGATGGACAAAAGTTTATCGCGATTGGTTAGTTAAACTCAAAGATTGGTGTATTTCTCGACAACTATGGTGGGGTCATCAAATTCCCGCTTGGTATATTATCAGTGAAACCAATAACGAAATTACTAACCATACTCCCTTCGTTGTTGCCTGGGATGAAACCTCCGCTTTAGCCAAGGCCAAACAAGAGTATGGAGAGGATATAATTATTCAACAAGACCCCGATGTTTTAGATACTTGGTTTTCCTCGGGATTGTGGCCATTTTCAACTATGGGATGGCCAGAAAAAACCCTTGATCTAGACACTTATTATCCCACCACAACCCTCGTCACCGGTTTTGATATTATCTTTTTCTGGGTGGCTAGAATGACGATGATGGCGGGCTATTTTACGCGACAAATGCCTTTTAAAGATGTCTATATTCACGGTTTAGTTAGGGATGAAAACGGCAAAAAGATGTCTAAATCTGCCAATAACGGCATCGATCCCCTAATTTTAATTGATAAATATGGAACCGATGCTTTACGATATACCTTAATTCGAGAAGTTGCAGGAGCAGGACAGGATATCAGTCTGCAATATAACCGTAAAACCGATGAATCGGAATCCGTAGAAGCTGCCCGAAATTTTGCCAATAAAATTTGGAATGCTTCCCGTTTTGTGATGATGAATCTGGAGGGAAAAACTCCAGAAGAATTGGGAGAACCAGCTTTAGAAAATTTAGAATTAGCCGATCGCTGGATTTTATCTCGTTATCATCAAACAGTGCAAAAAACTAGAGATTATCTAGAAAATTATGGCATGGGAGAAGCGGCAAAAGGTCTATACGAATTTATCTGGCGCGATTTCTGTGATTGGTATATCGAGTTAGTGAAAACTCGTTTATGGAAGGATAAAGAATCGGTTTCCTGCGCTACAGCCCGGCAAACTTTGGCTTTTATCTTGGCAGGAACATTAAAATTATTACATCCCTTTATGCCCCATATTACCGAGGAAATTTGGCATAATTTAACCCAAGAAAATCAGCAGGTTTTGGCTTTAGAAACCTATCCAATAGCCGATAGTTCTCTGATCGATCTAGACTTAGAAAATACTTTTGAGTTATTAATAGAAAGTATTCGGGTGTTGCGTAATTTGCGGGCCGAAGCGGGGATTAAACCGGGGGCAACGATTACGGCAATTTTACAGACAGAAAACAGCCAAGAATTAGCTATTTTGCAACGCGGACAAGTGTACTTAAAGGACTTGGCCAAGATCGAAAACTTAATTTTGACGACCAAATTAACCGAGGAAGTCAATCAAGCGATCGCTGGTGTTGTCGCTACGGTAGAAATCCTCATCCCCCTGTCCGGATTGGTTGATATATCTGTATTGGCCGGGAAATTAGCGAAAAATTTAGCTAAAGTAGAAGGGGAAATTAAGAGTTTGAGCGATCGCCTGAATAAACCTAGCTTTGTCGAAAAAGCTCCAGAAGCTTTAATCCAAAAAACGAAGCAAGCTTTAGCAGAGTCCGAAAAACAAGCCCAAATTCTCCAAGAACGCTTAAAACGTCTGCAGTAGTGCTTTTGTACTACCTAAGTCCAGTGGGCTAGAGCAAAGCTACTGCGATCGAGATTATCCCTTAATCCATTGACTTAGTTGTTCAAGTAGTTGAAGTTAAAGGAGAGGGGCTAACCTAGGGATGACTTTGGGGAACTTAAGCATCTCATAAACTTGCTCCTCTTAACTCCCTATCTAACTCGGACTCCTTGTCCAGCAAGTCTTTCAGGAGTTTTCTGCACCACTGGGTCAATTAAGTTAGCAATTTCAAATTCCGGCTCAATAACAATAAAGCTAACCTTGACTCGCTGCATCTACGACCAAAACCTTATTTTTTTCTGTCACATTTCTAAATAAACAATCAAAATGATGATCAACAAGGATACAGTCCTTTCTGGACAACAATTAAATATTTGTTCAGCGATTTGATTGAATAATTTTTCCTTTACAAAAATACAAGAATTATTATAAAGATTTAGATAAACAAGAAAAAATATAAAGTCTTATGGAGATTATTCAAGAATTATCTCAAAAGTCAACAATTGATGAGATTCTGGCCAGATAATGGCGATGGAGGGGTGAATCAACCTGATCCGAAAAAGAGATTGTTGTCGAGAGTCGGAGGGAAAAGCAATGAATATCAAGGATACATTACACAATTTTGTCCAGTACCTAACAGAGGCTTTCGCTCGCATTTTTAGTCCCAACAATGATGAATATCCCGATGTGGGGATGCAGCCTTTTGATTCTGAACCTTACCATGCTCCCAAGGGTAATTCTTAACTATAGCGATCCTAAATTATTTTTGCTCTTCGGTTTGTGTTATGCAATGGACGGGGGTTATAAAGGATGAAACCCTTATAGAAAAAGACATTACCGCAATTTTTGTCAATTGTTTGCGATCTGGAGCGAACTAATCAATTAAATCTCTTGCCAGATAAGAATTTAGTCGATTTATACCCCCCTATCGAACCATACCAAGTAACGAAAAACCAGATACTGTAAGATCAAACTAATTCACTTTGAGTGTCCACAATCGGTCAGTCGAGTCTGACCCCAATCGGGGGCTTAGACCATTTTTTGGATGGCCCCATTTGGCTTTCAGGACTGGCACCGGCGCGTCAACGCAAACAACAAATTTGGAGAAAAGATTATGCCTACGCGAACCATCAATGGCAACAACAGCGGCAATACGATCAACGTCCTCGACGACACAGGCGGCTATAAGGTCACCGGGTCGGGATTCACCATCTCCCCTGGGGGGTCACCTCCATTCACCGACACCGATCTGGTGATCAACACCTTGGACGCCACCGGCGGCACCGACGTCGTCAATCTGTCCGGCTTGACCACAAACTCCGGTGTCAGCTTCACCAGCATCACCATCAACGGCGGCGGCGGCACCCAGAACGTTACCGGCAGCGGCTTCGCCGAGACGATCAGCACTGGTATTAGCAACGACGCCATCAATGCCGGCGCGGGCGATGACACTCTCATAGGCGGCGACGGTGCCGATAGCATGGATGGGGGCGATGGCAGCGACACCTACAACATCGCTGGCTTACAGCTGGGCGGCGACACCTTCAACGACACGGGCACCAGTGGCAGCGACACCATCAACGTCACCGGCGCCCTGTCCACTTCCCTTTCCTTCGGCGTCGCGGGGACGAACTACTCCCTCATCAACGGGTCTCTGCCGACCTCAGCCGGCGCGACCTATCAGGGCATCGAGACCTTCAAAGGCAACAATTTTGCCATCAACGGCACCAACAACGGCAGCGACATCTTCGACCTCTCCGGGTTCAGCAGCGCCACCGGGGTGGGCGCGATCAACACCTTTAATGCCACCGGCGGCACCGACTACGTCAACGTCTCCACTGCGGATGCTGGGGTGACCATCAACGGCGGCGGCGGCACCCAGATCGTCGTCGGCAGCAGCTTCGCCGATACGATCAGCACTGGTAGCGGCAACGACAGCATCAATGCCGGCGCGGGCAATGACACCATCACCGGCGGCGACGGTGCCGATAGCATGGACGGGGGCGACGGCGACGACACCTTCAACATCGCTGGCTTACAGCTGGGCGGCGACACCATCATCGGCGGCACCGGCAACGACACGATCAGGAACACGGGTGCTGGTGCGCTGAGCATATCTTCATTCGGCCCGTCGGGCAGCGGCACCACCGCCACCTATTCCAGCATCGAGACCCTGGACGGCAACAATCAGGCCATCAACGGCAGCAACGCCACCAACGAGGTGGTCAACCTCAGCCTGATCGGCCAGCTGCTGAACGTCACCGGCGTCAGCATGGCTGACGGTGCCGACACGGTTTGGACGGCGGCGAGCCACAGCGGCCAAGTCACCGTCTATGACGGCGGCGGTAGCGGTTCCACCCCACAAGACACCATCAATCTGGTGTTGACTCCCCTGCAGCTTGGGGCTTTCAGTGTCGGCGATATCGGGTCGCTCAACACTTACGTTGCTGCTCCCACGGGTAAGACCCTCGCGCCCAGTGGAGGCACCATCAATATCGCGAGCCTCCAGTTCAAGGCTCAAAACTTCGAGTCGGCCACAGCCAACGTGCTAGATGATGGCCAGGTTTACAACATCACCGATTGCTTGATCCCGATCAACAATGTGGTGGTGATGACCACGGCTAGTTATACGGATGTAGCCGGGAAAAGTAGCCTCATTGTGGGCACCGCAGCGAACAACACGATTCAGGCTGGTGATGGACAAGACTTGGTGTTTGGCCTTGCCGGAAACGACTCCATTACCGGAGGTGCGGATGAAGACTGCCTATTTGGCGGTGCGGGAGACGATACCTTCTTCGCCAACCTGAGCGAGGCTGAGTTTGACAACCTGCAAGGCGGGTCGGGGACAGACACTTTACAACGCACCACCACCGGCGGCCAGGGCAATCTGGTGCTGAACCAATTCTTGGCCACCAACGGCATCGAGCGGGTCAACCTGGATGCGGGCGGCCAAAATCGCGGGATTGATGGCAACGCGAATGGCAATGTGCTTGATTTCAGTGCCACCACCTTTCTCTCTAACGGCGTCAGTGGTTTAGGCGGAGACGACAGCATTACTGCCACCAACGCCTCGGCTCGCACCTATAATGGCGATGCCGGCAATGACACCCTGAACGGTGGTACACAGAATGACACCCTGAATGGTGGTGTCGACAATGACTCCATCTCCGGTGGCGGCGGGAACGACACCATCAAGGGGGGTGCGGGTGTTGACAGTCTGATTGGCGGCATTGGCGACGATACCTTCCTCGCCAACCTGAACGAGGCTGAGTTTGACACCCTGCAAGGCGGGTCAGGTATCGACACCTTGCAGCGAACCACAGATGGCGGCCAAGGCAATCTGGTGCTGAATCAATTCTTGGCCACCAACGGCATCGAGCGGGTCAACCTGGATGCGGGTGGTTCCAACCGAAACATCGATGGCAACGCCAGCGACAACATCCTCGACTTCAGCGCCACAACCTTGCTCTCTGGCAGCGTCTTCGGACAAGGCGGGAACGACACCATTACTGCCACCAACGCCTCGGCTCGCACCTATAATGGCGATGCCGGCAATGACATCCTGAACGGTGGTACACAGAATGATATCCTGAACGGTGGTGCCGACAATGACACTCTGGTTGGCGGCCTCGGCAATGACTCCCTAACTGGGGGGATCGGCAATGACACGTTCCGCTTCGCAAGTGGTTTCGGTAACGATGTCATCACTGACTTCAGTGGGGGTGGTGCTGACAAGATTGACTTGTCTGCCTTTGGTCTCGGCGGCATCGGGGCTTTGACGATTACTGTCGGCCCTGGTGCTGGTAACGACATCATTACGAGTCCTTCTACTCCAGGCTTCGGTCAGATTACCCTTGTAGGATTTGCGGGCACGTTAACTGCTAGTGACTTCATCTTTACTTGAAAGAGGGTATAGGGTGTGGGGTGTGGGCTTCGGCCGTG
>NZ_JAQMSY010000144.1:0-11775 GCF_028329095.1 Microcystis sp. CS-574 | reverse complement strand
CTGTTGATTGATTCCTGGTCGAACAGTCCACTCGCCTCAGTTTTCCAACAATTCCTATTTTTTCATAATTAGGGGTTTCAAGACCCCCCTAGCTGGTGCCGAGAAAACCTTCACCAGCTAAGTATTTTTACTCAAGTCTCTTGAGGGGGACAGCTTATGTGACAGTTGAGGGTGCGGAATGTGGGTAGTAAGTAGTCGTGCAAAATTAATTTCCTAGTGAAGATAGGCAATAGGCAATAGGCAAGAGCGGGGTTAGATATGTGTAATTAATTTTGCTGAGGTACTTAACTTTTTCTGGCAATTTATCCTGTAATTAAAACAGACAAAAGAGAGAAATAAATTCTCTCTTCTGCTCGTGAAAATTATGCCAATTTTTAGATAAACGAGGGGAATTTATTCTATTTGTAATTGGCTCTCGTGTCTTTAACCGCCGCCCAAAAAAATAGGGCTGTTAATGGTACACTTGCCGCTAGAATTAAGCCAGTGGTGGTATTGCCTAAATCCGGTTCTCCTGAACTAATTTCAAAGACACAACCCACACCAGCGATCGCTGCAATACAGGATAATAACAATAAAACGCCGCTTTTCGGGGTCATTTTCACTCCTCACCTAAATTAACTAATGCCTTTATTTTGTCACTTTCTCGACCGGTTTCACCGCTTGCACGGAAAAACCGTGTTTTTTTAATTCTTCATTGAGTGCCAAATCGTTATCTACTCTGTCCACGAACATGACACCATTGAGATGATCCATTTCGTGTTGAATTACCCGCGCTAGTAAACCGTTAGCTTGCAGTTTTCGCGGTTTCCCCTGTTCATCTTTATAACTCACTTCGATCGCTTGGGGACGGATGACATCTAAAAACACATCGGGAATACTCAAACAACCCTCTTCCGCCTTGCACAATTCCCGACTATAACCGATAATTTGGGGATTAATCAGAATTAGGGGCGGATTTTCCGGTTTATCGTGTTCACAATCGATGACAATCAATTGTTTATTGACTGCCACTTGCGGAGCCGCTAAACCGATACCATTGGAACTATACATAGTTTGCAGCATTTCTTTGGCTAATTGGCGAATGCTGTCATCGACCTTAGTAATCCGCTTGGCCGGTTGACGCAGGACTCGATCGCCGAGATAATGCAGTTCTAAAGGGGGTTTTTCTAATTTGCGTTTTTCTACGGTAATAGTGGCGCTCATAAACTTAATTATCGATGGGATGCACAATTTTGATTTTAGTCACTGGCTCTGGGGCATTTCTCAGGAAAAGGGAGAAAAAAACCCAGACCCTTCATAAAATTTTACACTGATCACAGACAGTTCGTCTATATCAGGAGGTGGGAAGTGGGAAACTTTTTCAGTAAGCAGTAATCAGTAATCAGTGGGGGAGTGGGGAGAAGGGAGAAAAAAGCTGATTGTAACTGGCTACTTATTAGTAATTGGTATTCCTAACCATTGGCTTAATTCCGCTGCTAACCATTCAATTTCAGGTTGACTCAGATATTCTTTTGTCTTACTGCTAATAGTATATTCTTTAGTCCCCGCCCAAATAGTTAAAGCCATCGGCACATAAACTCGATCGCCATCACCATCTTTGCTATGATAACTATCAGCTTTCACCAGTTTATTAATATGTTGCCGTGCCATTTTCTTTTTGCTCGGAAGTGTTAAACCAAAAATTCGCTGAATGGTAACAATTTCTTGACTATCAATAGTGATAATTTCCTCTCCTTTGAGACAATAAATAATCTGATAAAGCATTCCTAAACCCACAAACCAAAAAGGCAAGGAAAAGAGCAGAAAAAACCAACTCATCCACAGAGGAATAGAAACGGCTCCTCCTGTCCATACTAATAAAAAAGCGTTCCAAGCGATGGCAAAAGCTCCAAGAAAAATTAATTTAGGGGTAAAACCTTCGGGAGGTAAAGATATTTTAATTTTCTCCTCACTTTTTTGCAACTGTACCCGACTCCCAGCGGGTTTTTCAAGGTTCGAGGAAGTTAATTGCATTTCGTGGAGAGTATGTAAAGCTTGATTTGCTGCCTGTGCTGAAATAAACCTTTTTTCGAGACTAGGTTCAATTAACTGTCCTAACCAATGAACAAAAGCAGGGCTTAAATTGGCTAAATTATTTAATTGAATTTTGCCATCTTTTTGGGGTAAATCGGCGGGATGAATTCCTGTAGCTAGATAGATTAAAGTGGCTCCTAAACTGTATAAATCAGAAGCGGCAACGGTGCGACCACCGAATTGTTCTGGGGGCATATAACCGTAGGTTCCGACGATAGTTAAAGTGGCCTGTTCCTGTTGGGCAACAGTCTGGACAGAACCAAAATCAATTAAATAAACATTGCCGATACTATGACCCGATCGATCTTTTAATAAGATATTACTAGGTTTCAAATCCCGGTGGATAATTGGCGGGTTAAGTCCATGGAGATAAATTAAAATACCTAGGATAGATTTAGCTAATTCTTGCAGGTCTGATTCACTAAATTTGCGGCCATTTTCTATCTGTTCCTTGAGAGATTTAGCCTCGATATAACTCTGAACAAGGGCAAAACCTTGATAGGTATCGGTGCGAACTTCAAAATAGTCGATATATTCGGGAATCGAGCGACAATCTAGATGTTTAAGAGTTTCGGCCTCCCGTTCAAAAAGTTTTAAATCTGTCCATTCAAAATCGGGACTGAAGATTAATAATTTGACGACAACAGTAGCGCCCGTTTTTAGATCTTGGGCGAGAAAAGTGCGTCTTCCAGTTTGTTTACCTAACTGATTTTGAATTTGGTATCGATCGCCTAAAATTTGCCCTGGCAGCATACAATATATTTCTAGGATAATCCTAATTATAGGTTAATCGAGAAATTTCTCAACTGCAAGCTAAGAAAACGGAAGTTTGACCGAATCATCAAAACTTCAACATCTCCCAGGATAACTGCGGCGAAATTCAATTGTATCACCCGTTTTTCGCTAATCTCTGGACTGGGGGAGGTATTTTTTCAGGTAAAAGAGAAAATAGGCATCAAAAAAAATTGACCTCTCTCGGCCTGGGGAATTTTAGTACAAATGTTCAGAATAGCAACTGCGGCGCTGCCATGTAGTCTGAAGGCGTAATTTAGACAGTCAACAGCTTAGGGGACAAGGGAGCAATCAGTTTAATTCCCATCGAGGTGGAGTTTCCTGATATAGTTTTAAAAGCAGTCGGTTCAAGACAAAAAGACATGGTTACTAGGGGCGAACGAGGAGTAGAAGTGAGGAAAAACGAGAGCTTTTCTCTGGCTTCCTATCTGGAGGAAAAGCGGTTGATTGTCGAGTCAGCTTTAGATAGCTCTTTAGTTATCGGCAATCCTGCCAAAATCTACGAGGCGATGCGCTATTCTCTCCTCGCTGGTGGCAAACGTCTGCGGCCGATTTTATGTCTGGCTACCTGTGAATTGATGGGGGGTTCCCTAGAGATGGCTTTACCCACCGCTTGCGCCCTAGAAATGATTCACACTATGTCATTAATTCATGACGATTTACCCGCCATGGATAACGATGATTACCGACGCGGGAAATTAACCAATCATAAGGTTTTTGGCGAAGATATCGCTATTTTAGCCGGGGATGGTCTCCTGGCCTACGCTTTCGAGTATGTGGCTACCCAGACTCTTAATGTACCTCCCCTACAGATTTTAGAGGTAATTGCCCGTTTAGGTCGCACGGTCGGGGCAGCGGGTTTGGTGGGAGGTCAGGTTTTAGACTTGGAATCCGAAGGAAAACCAGATATTTCGGCAGAAACTCTCGGTTTTATCCATACTCAGAAAACGGGGGCTCTGTTGGAGACTTCTGTGGTGTCGGGGGCAGTTTTAGCGGGGGCAAAAGGGGAAGATATAGCTAAATTAGCCCGTTATGCCCAAAATATTGGCTTGGCTTTCCAAATTATCGATGATGTTCTCGATATCACGGCGACCAAGGAGGAATTGGGTAAAACCGCCGGTAAGGATCTACAGGCACAAAAAGCTACCTATCCCAGTCTCTGGGGGATAGAAGGGTCCCGACAGCAAGCTCAACATTTAATAGATAGTGCCATTGGTGAATTGAGTAGCTACGATGAGGCTGCTGAACCTTTAAGGGCCATCGCCGAGTATATTGTTAATCGTAAAAATTAAATTAAACGAATGAGATTATGCAGGACTTCGAGCAGGTGTTACACAATCAAATACTGCTAGTCTCTCTTTTAGCTTGTTTCACTGCCCAGGGACTAAAAGCGCTGATTGAGTTAATCCGCGATGGTAAGGTGAGTCTGCGCTATCTAGTCTCGTCGGGGGGAATGCCTAGCGCTCACTCGGCACTGGTGGGGGCCTTGGCTACTGGGGTAGGATTACAGATGGGTTGGTCTAGTGCCGAATTTGCCATCGCTGCTCTTTTTGCGGTTATTGTTATGTATGATGCGGCTGGAGTACGTCAGGCAGCAGGAAAACAGGCCCGGATTCTCAATCAAATTATCGATGAAATGTTCCAGGAGGGCAAGGAATTTAACGAGGAACGTTTAAAGGAATTAATTGGTCATACTCCTTTTCAGGTGCTGGTCGGTTTAAGTTTGGGTATCGGTATCGCCATGGTGCTGCTCTGTCATTAATTGAGGTGTTTTCTGAGGTTTAGATAAACTAGATTTAATAACGGAAAATCCGGGGTAATTACTTATGTTACAATCCCTAAAAATTGAAGGCTTTCGCGGTTTTCAAAATTTTGAGATGGCCAATCTTGGTCGAATTAATCTCTTAGTAGGTAAAAATAATAGCGGTAAAACTTCTATTTTAGAAGCGATTCTTATTTATGTTTCTAAATTTAATACAGGAGAAATACAAAGAATTCTTAATCATCGGGGCGAGTATTCTCATATAGATTCAGCTAATCTTCCCGGTGCGAAAGAGCAATTTTATCAGATAAAAAATTTATTCTATAAATACTTACTAAAGGATCATCAAAAAATAGTGATTTATGAACCAGATAAACCAGCCAATCGGGTGATTTTAAGTATTCAATCTACATCTAAAGAATTACTCTCTAAAGTCAATAAAAATAATTTACAATCCATAGGCAGTTTTTGCTTAGTGGTTGAATTTGAGCATCAGCAAAAAGTCTATTCTTTATCACCTGAAGAAGAAATTTTACAGATAAATTTAACCGATAACAAACCGTCTCACGATTTTAAAAAACTAGAATTATTTTGGATTCCTCCTCAATCTATAGCAGTTAATACAAACAGATATTTTTTCAGTCAAAGTCTGCTTAACTCTACGGATAACCTAGTTATCGAAGCTTTAAAAATCATTGAACCTAAAATAGAAAAAATTGCGACTACCGAAGAATTTCAACCTCCAGTATTTAGTAGTACATCGGGAGGACGTGGGGGATTTATGGTTAAACTTAAAGGAGTAGAAGAACCAGTTCCGGTTGGCAGTTTAGGT
Organism: Microcystis sp. CS-574; assembly: GCF_028329095.1. NCBI lineage: Bacteria > Bacillati > Cyanobacteriota > Cyanophyceae > Chroococcales > Microcystaceae > Microcystis > Microcystis sp. CS-574. The sequence continues at coordinate 6,316 of NZ_JAQMSY010000144.1, read as the reverse complement.
GATGGATTTTGGCGAATGTTAGGATTAGTTTTAGCGATGGTTAATCTTGAAAATGGAATTTTATTAGTTGATGAAATTGATAGCGGTTTGCATTTTACTGTCATGACTGATATGTGGAAAGTAGTCTGGGAAACCGCTAAAAAACTCAATATTCAGGTATTCGCCACCACTCACAGCCGGGATTGTTGGCAAAGTTTAGCCGAATTAATTACCGAAGAAAAAATTACCGATAACGAGATTACTATTCAAAGGATAGATAAGGAAAAAAGCCAATCTGTAATCTTTGATCCAGAAGAAATTGTTATTGCCGCTACAAGTAATCTTGAGGTGCGGTAACAATGCCTAAAATAGAGACAAAAAAGTTATTAGTAGAAGGTGCAGAGGAATTGAGAGTTATTCCCCAATTAATGGAAGCAAATGGAGTTACTTGGAATAGAGGGGAAGAGCCACTGAATATCATAAATTGTGATGGTGTTGAAAATTTACTAAAACCTAAATACATCTCTGCACAACTAAAAACTCCTAACGGACTAACTCATTTAGGAATTGTCATAGATGCAGACGAAGAACCTGATAATCGTTGGAAAAGTTTATATAATGCCTGTTTACCAAATATACCTAACTTACCTCAAAATTTACCAGCAGCGGGATTAATTATAACTCTAGAATCGGGGTTAAAATTCGGTGTGTGGATGATGCCCGATAATCAATCTAGAGGAATGTTAGAGACTTTTTTAGCCTATTTAGTTCCCGATAATAATCTTTGGCAATATACACAAAACAAGGTGATAGAGGCAAAACAACAAGGGGCAACCTATAGAGATTATCATCTAGATAAGGCTAATATTCATACCTATTTAGCTTGGCAAGATCCGCCGGGGAAACAACTTCACGATGCAGTAAAACAAAAAATACTTAATCAATCCCATCCCCAATCAGCAAATTTTTTGAGATGGTTACAGGAGTTATACGAGATTTGAGAGAACTATGGCTCCAGATGGGAATGACAGCCTCATAATATTTCTCTGTGCTTTATTAATTTTCTATATAGTTCATCTTGATTATCTACTAATAAGGAATTAGAGACTATTTGAGATGGCAATTGAGAAATACCATTTGACTTGACGACAAACTTAGTAATACCCAAAATTGCTGCAACGATAATGCCCGCTATAACTGTCTCAACTATTCCCACGTTAGTTTGAAACCCCTTTTTTAGTTGCACGCCTGACCATATTATACGGAAACTTTCTGTATATCACACCAAATACACATTTTAAAAAAAAATCTTTCCCTATATTACTCTCAAATAGAGCGATCGCAAAAAACTTTCCCCATAACACGACAATAAGCCTGTTATGCCGATTAGCACATTTTTTTATGAACCCTCCACCACTACCAGAGCAGCGATCATACTAATGTAAGAAGTAGATGATCTATCCCCAATTAAGTGCTAATCTGGCAGAGGATATTAGATTACCTAGACTTATCAACTTTAATGAATAAGTAGGGTGCGTTCCCCAAAATCGATCGGTGCAGTAGTAGAACTGACCTTAGGGAACGCATCCTACGGCTACGGCAATAGCGATCGCACTATTTTCTTTCACTAAAATCGGGTTTTAACAGGTCAAAAGCCTTATTTTGAAAGGGTTTTACCATTATTTAGCAAACCCTAGGTAGGCCATACAAAACGATTGCTGTTAGTCAGGAGGGAGGTTGAAAAGTAATCGTGTATCATGGTCTGGCGCCACTTTGAATGCCAAAGCAGACACTTCAAGATTGCGAGCGGCACTATATATCTTTGAAAAGCCCGCCTTTTGCAAGGCTTTCAACAACGATTTATGTGTAAAACCGGTCTTATGGGCAAAAAAGTCTTTTTTACTGCGCTCGATTTCAACGCTATAACCGTAAAGGACATCTAGAACCATAATTGGCCCTGCCGGTGATTGATACAGGACATCATCAATATCTAAACCCCTATCAATTGTGATCCGCATCAGTTCCTGGATGTCCGGGACCCGAATATGTGCAAAACCGCCGTCCTTAAGTACGTGTAGGAACCCAGCTAGGACTCTCTGTACATCGTGTCGGTAGTAGTGTTCAAGGTTATGTGAGCAGTAAACAGCGTCAAACTGACCACTTTCAAGGGTGGTAAGATTACGCGCATCGCACACAATATCTGGTGAACCTTTCGGGTCAATATCGAGCAGCAAGTGTTCAAATTCTGAATATTGGGGCGGAAGCGGAATCGCCTTGCTGTTGCCACCTACGTTTAGAACTTTTTTCATCTCTCGCCTTTGTTGGTAAACCTAACTGAGGATTATACGGAAAGTTTCCCTGTATCACATCAAATACACATTAAAAAAAATCTTTCCGTATATTAATAGAGCGATCGCAAAAAACTTTCCCCATAACACTACAATAAGCCTTTTATAGGGAAATTCAACTAAAACCCTAAAACCCAATACCCAACCGCCAAAACCTAAAGCTCAACAGTTAAACCCTAACAGCTAACGCACCGATCGAGCGATCAATCATTATTATAGAGACAGTAACAAATATTTATGAAACTTCATGCTTATTAATCGCCTTAGCATCGATCGCGGGAAAAAATTCCTTAAAGAGACTATCTTGTTCGGAAATGACCCTAATCCCGAATTAATTGGCATTTTAGGGGTTTATTTCGTGCAGGGCATTCTCGGACTCTCCCGATTAGCGGTTAGCTTTTTTTTAAAAGACGATTTGGCCTTGAGTCCCTCCCAGATGGGGGCATTAATCGGAGTGGCGGCGATTCCTTGGGTGATTAAACCAGCTTTTGGCTTTCTTTCGGATGGTTTGCCTATTTTCGGCTATCGTCGTCGCCCTTACCTAATTTTATCGGGAATTATCGGGGTTTTAGCTTGGTTGGCCCTAGCCACTGTGGTGGAGAATGCTTGGCAAGCGATGGCCGCGATCCTGCTTGGTTCCCTTTCTGTCACCATTAGTGATGTCATCGTCGATTCTTTGGTAGTAGAAAGGGCCCGCAGAGAGTCCTTCACTCAATCCGGTTCTCTACAGTCCTTAACTTGGGGAATATCGGCGTTAGGCGGCTTAATTACGGCTTATCTGGGAGGTTGGTTACTGGCACACCTCGGCACTCGTCCTGTCTTCGCTCTCACCGCTATTTTTCCCCTGATTGCCTCAGCCATGGCGTTTTTAATTACAGAGGAAAAAATCAAGAATAACAATGATTCACAATCAACGCCCAAAGTCAAGGAGCAAATCGGGCAATTATGGTCAGCAATTAGACAAAGATCAATTTTATTACCCACTGCCTTTATTTTTCTCTGGCAGGCTACCCCTAGCGCCGATTCTGCCTTTTTCTACTTCACCACCAACGAGTTAGGATTTGAACCGGAATTTTTAGGACGAGTGCGCTTAGTCACCAGTTTAGCCTCGATCCTGGGCATCTGGGTATATCAAAGGTTTTTAAAAGCGATTTCCTTTCGTTTAATTTTGGGTTGGAGTACGGTGATTTCTGCGCTTTTAGGGATGACTACCCTACTCTTAGTTACCCATACTAATCGAGCGCTCGGTATTGACGATCATTGGTTTAGTTTGGGGGATAGTCTCATCCTCACCGTCATGGGACAAATTGCCTTTTTACCCGTCTTAATTTTATCGGCCCGTCTTTGTCCCGTGGGCATTGAAGCATCTCTATTCGCTTTATTAATGTCTATCTGGAATATGTCAGGATTAGTTTCCCAAGAAATCGGCGCTTTATTAACCCATTGGTTGGGAGTTACCGAAACTAATTTTGATAACCTTTGGTTATTGGTAGTGATTACTAATCTCTCTACTCTCCTACCTTTACCCCTAATTAAATGGCTACCTTCTACGGATCCGCAATCTCAGGAAGTCAAGAAAACTTTTCCCCCTGCAGAAGTCTTTGAACATCATGTTACCGGTTCTTTAGCTGAACCCGGTTTTATTCCTGAACTCGTCCCCGAATTAATCGACACAAGAGATTGACAGTCCAGAAAAGGGGTTTCTCAAAGAAACCCCTTTTCTGCCATCTTCATCTTGCTCAATTGAGAACAGTTTTTAACTTTTCCAAGACAGAATTGTTTAACGTAATTTTTCCCATTCTTCTCTACTAATATTTGCTTGTTGTAAAATTTTAGCCAGCAAGCTTTTACTGATATCTCCTTGGTGTGGATTAGGAATCCAGATTTTTAACTTTCCCTGCACCATATATTGATGATTTCCTCCTACCAGAGGACCAGAAAATCCCAGCTTTCTCAACTGGCGAATTAACTCTTTCCTTTTGATGGGGGCAAAAGGTGGCATCAGGCGATTTTTTGTTGAGGGGTTAGATTGATACCGTCAACAATCGGTAACTGATGCTGTAAGCGTAGTCCTAAAATAACCCAGCCTTCCAAAACTTCCTGTAACTGTTCCTTAGTAGCTTCGAGAGTTGTTTCATTAGCATATACTCCCTCAAATCCCGGAATTTCTCCATAAAAAGTACCGTCTTCTAGAACTTCATAAGTTGCCAGTTCCATTGCTTGTTTTAGATATTTTGTTAGCATCATTGACAGGAATAAAGCTCGGTGATTGTCTCGAAGATTGTCGATTTGATGATCAGTTGTTTTGACTCTGGCGATAATTTTGCCATTTTTCTCAGCTTACCATACTGGCCAATCTACTGATTCCAGTCTAGCGCGAGTTAGCAATCCCTAGCGATCTCCCTAAGTCCAGAAAACGGGTTTCTTTAAAAAACCCGTTTTCTCAGTTGATGAAATAAGCTAAAATCGAATCAACTCGTTGCCATTGCTTTATGTTTTCTATCCAAACTACCTACACTCAAGCTCAAGAAAATTTAGCGAGCCTTCTGGATCGATTGGAAAGCGAGAATAGTATGGCGATTATTACTCGCCCTGGTCATAAAGATATGGCACTATTAAGCGCAGAGGAATTAACTGGCTTATTAGAAACCGTTTATCTTTTGCGATCGCCTGCGAATGCTCGAAAGTTATTGGCAGCACTGGAACGTTCAATGGAGAGGGACGTTAAAACAATACCGGGACAGACAGTTACAGAACTTTGTCAAGAGTTAGGAATTGAACGCCAAGAGTAGGGCAATTGTCTTTGACAGTTAATTTCGAGAAGATTTAAGATGGTGGTACAAAACAGATAAAAAAATCGCCTTTCGCCTACTCAATCTCGTAGAATCTGTCACCGCCGATCCCTTTACTGGGATAGGCAAACCAGAACCCATAAAGTATCTTGAAGCTAATAGTTGGTCACGCCGAATTACCACAGAACACCGTCTAGTCTATCGAGTCAAAGATGACCGCATTGAGTTTTTAGCAGCACGATATCACTATACTTAAACAGCTTATGTATTCCAGAAAACGGGTTTCTTCAAGAAACCCGTTTTCTATGGCAATTAAGCTTTATCACTGCCTTGCTTTTGCTTTAACTGGCGTTTAACCAATGCACCCAAGCCTAACAGTCCCAATCCTAGAACGGTACTAGGTTCGGGAACTTGCTGTACTTGAACGTTCTGTCCTGTTACGGTTAAGGGAAGAGAAACCCCTTGAGCCGGATTACCCTCACTGATAGTAACCCAGCTACCTGAATCCAACTGCCGTGCATTTCCAGTTAGAGTTACAGGATTTCCCCCTGAAGTTGTCATTAGAAAAGGAGTAAAAGCATTTGTACCTCCTGTGGGTGACAGCCCCGTTAGTTGGTAGTCTGCCCAGTAAGTGCCTGGCGCGAGAGTAAGACCAGAACCACTGAAATTGGCGGCAATGTTCATCACCGGGCGTTGGGCATTGTCTAACACGCCATTGAAAGTGCGGTAAACGCCAGTCCAGTTAGTAGATAGTAGAGTTGTGGACGAACCGAGAATATTACTTCCGGCAAGACCGGGGGCATTGTCCCAAATATTAACTGAGATGCCAGTAAAAGGTGAAGTGGGGGGAAACCCATAACCGGTTGATGTCATGTAAGCCATCACCGATACCGTATCGATCGCCCACAGTCCTGCATCAGAAATGGTAAAGCTTTGTGCCAAGCGGAAATTACCGGTTGCATTCCGCCCCGCCGCACCCACAGTAGCAGAGCCTTGACTGACATCTGATCCGTTGAATCCCGCACCTGGGTTGGTGACGATATTCGTCTGGCTAAATAGGGGCTGCTGAAAAAGTTTTTCGTGGGGGCAGGGTGTGGGGTGTGGGGTGTGGGGTGTGGGGTTTTACCCATTTTCAGGTGGTCAATTACCTAATTTTCAGGGAAAAAATCCCTAAATTTTCCCCCCAATCACTCCAAT
>NZ_JAQMSY010000143.1:0-5512 GCF_028329095.1 Microcystis sp. CS-574 | reverse complement strand
CTCTGCTTTATCCCCTCTGATTCTGTTACTGTAAGCATTAGCGAGATTATTCTGTGTCGCTGCCCAACCTTGGGGAAATGCGTCAAAAGTGAACACTTTCAAAGCCTCCTGGTAAGCGGCAATCGCTTTTTCTAAATTCTCAGCTTTCTCCCCTCTGATTCTGTTAATATAAGTAGCAGCGAGATTATTATTTGTTCCAGCCCATTCTTGAGGAAATGCCTCAAAAGTGAAGATAGTTAAGGCTATTTCATAACCCGTGATGGCAATTTCTTTGTGGGTGGCGATGTCACCAAGGGGAAATTCTTTAATTAAATTACTGAAATTGCCAATAACAAAAGCGATAGAATAGGCTTGTTCTGGCGTGACTTGTGTTAATTTCTCTCTAATCCAACTGTCTAGGATTCTCGCAAAATTATCATCTAGCTTATCCAGATTTTGCGCCCAGAAAGGATAAATTAATTGAGGATTAGGATTTTCAGAGATTTTTTGTAATGTTTCCATCAAGAAATTGAGATAGTCTTGCGGGTTTAGGGAGGCTTGGGCGCGTTGTTCATTCATGGCGTGGCGGATGGGGAATTGATGGGTAGGGGCGAAGCATTCGGATATAAAATCTAGGATTTCAGCGATATGTTATCGTCCGAATGCTTCGCCCGTACAGGGATTTAATGAGGAGATTATCATAATTGTATCACAGGGATAATAGGCGAAGGTTATTAGTTTATTGCCCAGGGTAGGGGCGAAGCATTCGGATAAGAAATTTATGGTTTCAGCGATATGTTATTGCCCGAATGCTTCGCCCGTACAGGGATTTAATGGGTAGATTATCAGAATTGTATCACAGGGATGATAGGCTAAGGTTAGTGATAGATTATGCACGAATGCTTCGCCCGTACAGGGATTTAATGAGGAGATTATCATAATTGTATCACAGGGATAATAGGCGAAGGTTATTAGTTTATTGCCCGGGGTAGGGGCGAAGCATTCGGATAAGAAATTTATGGTTTCAGCGATATGTTATTGCCCGAATGCTTCGCCCCTACAGGTTATTCGTCCCCGCAGGTTATTTGTCCCCACAAGTTATTTGCCCCTACATTGGTTTGAATTTATTCAGATTGTTCTCGTCTTGTTCCCAATTTCGCGGATTATCAAGAATGTATTGCCGGATTTTTTGATAAGAATCTTCATTGCGAATGATATGTTCATAATAATTGCGCTGCCAAACTTTCATGTGATCGCCACATAAACGATTAATTTTACGACTAAAAATTGATTTGAAATTCTGCACAATAGCCCCCAAAGATTCCGGCATTGTACCGTGAGTATATTGAGAATCGTATTCGGTCTTTTCCAGATCATAATTTTGTATTACTATAATTCCATGAATATGATTGGGCATGACAATAAAAGTATCTAGTTCAATAAACTTAAAATGTAGAGGCAGTCTATACCATACTGCTTCAAAAGTATCACCAAGTAAATTTCGCTCTATATTTCCTTCAACAATTTCACCAAATAAATACTGCTTTTGATAAGAACAAATTGTGATATAATAAGCTCCATTAATCCTATAATCATAGCCTTTTAAACGAATAGATTGTCGATGTTTTTGGGGTTCATTCATGGCGTGGCGGATGGTGGCGGTTAATTCAGTTATAAGCGATTCATCGGCAATCATCAAGAGTTGGGGATTGGTGGTAGGGTTGTCAAAAATGCGATCGCACTGTATAATCTTGATTGATAGATAAGCTAATTCTACTCACTTGAACTAAATCATCATGAATCAAAAACCGTACCAAGTAGAAGCATTTTGGGATCGAGAGGCGCAAGTTTGGGTAGCAGAGAGTGAAGATATTCCGGGATTAGTCACCGAAGCTGATACCATCGAAGCTTTAACAGCTAAATTACGACAGATGATTCCAGAATTATTACAACTCAATCATCTAATTACTCTTGAACCTCAAAAAGCGATAACTTTTGAACTCATTAGTCATCGTCAAGAATCAATTGAGTGCGCTGTTTAGATTGAATGGGGAGATTATCAGAATTGTATCACCGGGATGATAGCCGAAAAAAATCCGGCTCTTATAGGTTCTGTGTGATAAGTTTAACTTACAATATGATCGATCAATCTTTGTGTCCTTTGTGTCTTTGTGGTTCCTTCCACCCCCTCGCTAGGAGGAATGTATCTTAGAATACATTTCACCCACCAAATCCAAGAGAGCCAAAATCCTAGTCAATCAAACAATCAAAAAAATCATAATTTAGACAGAATTGGGTGCGTTGTTCGTTCATGAGTTGATTTTTTTTATCCGACACTCCGCACTTCAAAATGTAGCATAAAATAGCATAAACTCATTCAAGAAAAAAATAAATAAAAATACTCATAGAATTAGTCCCAAAAAAGTGAGACAATCAAAAAGCTCAAAAATCTATTAAAGGTACAAAAATTGTCTCCTATCTCAGAGGTAAAAATTAAAAACCTAGATCACTTAGGAATAGTAGCCGGACTAATTGACGAAATAAGAATAGTTGAAATAATCAACTCTAAATTAGGAATTGACTCCCGAGAAAAAATTTCAGCAGGAACAGTGGTCAAAGCTATTCTAATCAATGGATTAGGATTTGTTTCAAGGCCTTTATACTTATTTAGTCAATTTTTTGAAGATAAAGGAATCGAAGAATTATTGGGAGAAGAAATAAAAACCGATTATATCAATGATGATAAAATTGGGAGAGTCATGGATGAATTATACAAACATGGACTGAATGATATATTTATAGAAGTTGTCTTATCGGTCATCAAAAAATTTAAAATAGAGACAAAATATTCTCATCTAGAGGCCACATCATTGCTACAAAGAGAGCATCTCATTTATGCAAGTGAGTAATTATACTTATCCCTAAAACTGTTTTCTAGCAAGGCTTTCAAAATAGCTTGACATAAAAACCTGATTTAGGGGTTACAAAGGTGAGATGCTCCCGCTACAAATTAGTCCCCCTATAGAACCCCCTTGAGCCATCTTGCACACTTTTCTCTTTTTGTCAAATTTTATGTTAAGAAAGATGTGACTAATGGATAGCTTATCAAGGGGGAATCGAAACCAAAGTTTATCTTCAATTTAATTATAAACAGCTACTTATTGACCAAAATTTAATGATCAATGGGATAAAAATTAGCCAACTCTAAAACTGATCTAAAAATTAGCCCGCAATGGGGAAAATTTTGGCTAGGATCAAATCATAGTCATAATTGAGACTAGACGAGTTTCCCTTTTTTTACTTTATTACTGGCAATTACAGTTATGGTTAGCAATATTCCCTTTTCTATCCCCGAACATAGCCTCGATCGAGATTGTACCACCCTCTCCCGTCACGTCCTGCAACAACTACAAAGTTTTTCCCCCGACGCGCAGGATTTAAGCGCAATTATGAGTCGGATTGCCCTAGCGGGGAAATTAATTGCCCGTCGTCTCAGTAAAGCGGGATTAATGGCGGATGTGCTAGGTTTTACTGGAGAAACCAACGTACAAGGGGAATCGGTCAAGAAAATGGACGTTTTTGCCAATGAAGTATTTATCTCGGTTTTTAAGCAAAGTGGTTTAGTTTGCCGTCTTGCTTCCGAGGAAATGGATAAACCCTATTATATCCCAGAAAACTGTCCCATCGGTCGCTATACCCTACTCTACGACCCGATCGATGGTTCTTCCAATGTGGATATTAACCTAAATGTGGGTTCGATTTTTGCCATCCGTCAACAGGAAGGCAATGATTTAGACGGAGAAGCCCTAGATTTACTGCAAAATGGTCGTAAACAAATCGCCGCCGGTTATATTCTCTATGGACCATCGACTATTTTAGTTTACTCGATCGGTCGCGGTGTTCATGCCTTTGTCCTTGACCCCAGTTTAGGGGAATTTATCCTCGCCCAAGAGAATATTATTATCCCCGATCATGGTCCAATTTATAGTACCAATGAGGGCAATTTTTGGCAGTGGGATGAGGCAATTCGCGACTATACCCGTTATGTCCACCGTCATGATGGTTACACGGCCCGTTACAGTGGGGCATTAGTGGGAGATATCCACCGAATTTTAATGCAGGGAGGCGTTTTTCTCTATCCGGGTACTGTTAAAAATCCCCAGGGAAAATTGCGCTTAATTTATGAAACTGCTCCCCTTGCTTTTTTAATTGAACAGGCAGGAGGTAAAGCTAGTGATGGGGTGACAAATCTTTTAGATATCGTTCCCGATAAATTACACACCCGCACACCTTTAGTGATCGGTAGTGTCGAAGATGTTAAATTGGTGGAGTCTTTTATCGCTGATCGACGTCATCGCGATCGAGTTTAACTTATAGTTTTATTTCGAGATATTGACATGGATTTACAAGCTCTGAAGTGGACTAAAAATGTCAGGCGAAACGATGGTACATGGGCATATCGGAAATATAAGGTTTCATCGCCCTTCCAACTGGCATGGAAAGACGATGAAGTCAATGCCAATAAACCCGAAAAAGATAGTTTGATACTACTCAGACAGCGAGGGTATGTTACCCATTTAGTAAAAGTTCTCGACTGCAAAGCCAAACGTGAAATTGGCAAGGATAATTACGACATCTATCGAATTGTTGAGGTGCTTTGGGCTATTGATTTTGATAATCCACCTGTATCAGCAAAAGCAGATGCGATGTTTGATTATCGAGTCAGGTATCAGGGTGGGAATGTGATGGAATTGGAGAAGTTACCAACTTTCAGACAGCGTTGGAATGACGATGGCGGTTTGGGGGGATTCCAAACTTACATTCAGAATTTATTGGGGCTGTCAAGGAATGACTAAGCTCCTTGTTAAGCTTGTGTTATAGTATTGAGCAGATATAGAGTAACTGCTATGACTGCTATAGTTCAGGAACTTTTAGATAGCTTTGACCGCTTGACAGACTCAGAGCGCTCAGATTTGCTATTAGAGATTCTGAAGCGGACAATTCACCTGGATTTTCCGCCCTTATCTGATGAAGATCTAGTCCTCAATGCCGAGGGAATTTTTCTAGAATTAGATGATCAGGAAGCTTCCTATGGATAGCCCTGATCGTGGTCAGGTTTGGCTGGTTGATCTGGGTTATGTGGCCAAAGTCAGACCCTGTTTGGTTATCAGTATTCCTGCGCGCAATCAAGAGCGTGCCTTAGCGACTCTGGTTCCACATACGACAAGCTCTCGTGGTTCAAGATTGGAAGTGAAAGTCTAAGCTAGCTTCCTTAGAGAAGGAGTCTTTGATGTACAAAACATCGTTACAATTCCCCATGCAAAGCTTTTGCGTAAATTAGGAAATCTGACATCTGAGCAAATGATGGAGGTTGAGAATGCGTTACTTTTTTGGCTAGGGTTTGAAGAGAGGAATGATCAAGAAAGCGAAGATTAGTCTGTGCGCTAGTTGCAGCGGAAACATAATCAATAGTTAGGGTTTGCGGCAAAAAGTTTTTCGTGGGGTGTGGGGTGTGGGGTGTGGGGTTTTACCG
>NZ_JAQMSY010000142.1:0-46349 GCF_028329095.1 Microcystis sp. CS-574 | reverse complement strand
GATTTTCAAGCGGCAAGCAATTGGTCAATTCTCACAACTATAGGATTGAATCTTTTCAGAGGTTTGGGTTTTCTCTCAATCACGGAGGGACAGAAGTGGTTAGCTGAACGTTGGGAAAAACTGATAGTTTTATCGACGTAAGAAGCAGAAAAATTAGCTAAATTAACAGGATGTACTCTCAGACAACTTCAAGAGAGATAGGCTTTTAGTGGCTTGAGAACAAGTTTTATCAATTTATTCATAATAAATATTGGCAGAGGATTAAAGATTAGTTATTGTAACTAACTCTTTTGATTAGAAAAAGATAAACTTGAGAATCTTAAGTCAAATTTATTGACTCAAAATCAGCTGTACTTAATTTAAATGAATCAACCCTACCTTAATCCCCCCTTGATAAGGGGGGTGTCTGACAACTTTTAACAACTACCTACTTAACTGCTCGATTAATCCGATAACTTTAGCCTTAATTTCATCGCGAACTCGGCGAAAAGTTTCCATGGGTTGACCATCGGGATCATCAATTAACCAATCCTCGAAAATTTCCTGCAAAACCCATCCTTCCGGCAGATTGACACCGCAACCACATAGGGAGATAACGGCATCGTAATCTTCGGGATTAAAATCCCTAATTGGTTTAGAAGTTTGGTCGGTAATATCGATACCAATTTCCCCCATAACTTCGATTGCTCCGGGGTGAACTTTGGCCGCTTCTAATCCAGAACTGGTGACAGCAATTTTGCCCACACCTAAAGTTTTAGCGAAACCTTCGGCGATTTGGGAACGACAGGAATTTTTTCTACAGGCAAACATGACTTTTTTCATGATTTTAACTCCTAGAAATTGATTTAATTAATAGCTTTATGGGCAATTGTGGCTATTTCTTGGGCGGCTTTTTCCTTTCTTTCACTATAGCGATCAGTCAGATAATCTACCTGATCTCGCAGGAGAATGGTAAACTTATAAAGTTCCTCCATTACATCAATAACTCGATCTCGATAGGGGGAATCTTTCATCGTGCCATCCTCGTTAAACTCCTGATAAGCTTTAGCCACCGAAGACTGATTGGGAATAGTAAACATTCGCATCCAACGACCAAGAATTCGCAGGGTATTAACTGCATTAAAAGATTGGGAACCTCCGCTTACTTGCATAACTGCTAAGGTGCGGCCTTGGGTAGGTCTAACCGCACCAATACTCAAGGGAATCCAATCAATTTGGTTTTTGATAATGCCGCTAATATTGCCGTGAAGTTCAGGAGATGACCAGACTTGACCCTCAGACCATTGACTTAATTCTCGTAATTCTTGCACCTTGGCATGAGTATCGGGAACACTGCCATAAATCGGCAATTCACGGGGATCAAAAAAGCGCACTTCTGCCCCATATTCAGTGATAATTCTGGCCGCTTCTTCTGCTAATAAACGACTGTAAGAACGTGGCCGCAAAGAGCCATACAGAAAAAGAATTCTTGGTTTGTGAGTCGATTGTATCATGGTGAATAATTATTTGTAAGAACTCAAGCAACGAGGATCGAGAAGGGTGGCTTTTTCTGGATCTCTGGGAAACCAAAAGGCGGTTTTTTTACAGAATTCTACCAACATTAACATCACAGGTACTTCAATCAATACCCCCACTACTGTCGCTAAAGCAGCCCCCGAATTCAATCCGAATAACATCACCGCAGTGGCGATCGCTACCTCAAAATGATTACTAGCACCAATTAAAGCAGCGGGAGCCGCATCTTCGTAAACTAAATTGAGTTTGAGAGCGGCCACATAACTAAGTAAAAAAATCAGATTAGTTTGAATAAACAGGGGAATAGCAATCAGGAAAATATGCAGGGGATTACTAACAATTAAATCGCCTTTGAAAGCAAAGAGGAGGATTAAGGTTAACAATAAGGCAGTGATTGCCACAGGACTGAGATAGTGAAGAAAACGCGATTCAAACCAGGCCCGTCCTTTATGTTTAAAAATCCAGTGACGGCTATAGATACCGGCAATAAGCGGTAAACCAACGTAGATTAACACAGAAAAAACAATGGTCTGCCAGGGGACTACAAAATTATTAGCTGCCAGTAACCATTTACCTAGAGGAGCGTAGAGAAAAAGCATCGCTAGGGAATTGACTGCTACCATAATTAGGGTATGACCCTGGTTACTGTAGGAAAGATAGCCCCACATCAAGACCATGGCCGTACAGGGAGCAATTCCTAGTAAAATAGCTCCAGCAGTGTAGGAACTAGCTAAACTTACCGTCTGTCCTCGGATAATCTCCGTTTGACTCAACCAAGGCAGAAACAGCCAGCCGAGAAAAAATTGAGCCAGCGCCACCATGGTAAAGGGTTTGATCAGCCAATTAACCACTAAAGTTAAAATAACTGGTTTGGGAGTACGGGCAGCCCTAAGAGCCTGAGAAAAGTCGATCTTAACCATGATCGGATACATCATGAAGAAAAGACAGATGGCGATCGGAATAGAAACGTTATAGACACTCATGGCATCTAAAGTCCGCGCTACGTCCGGAAATGACCGACCGAGGGCAATTCCCGCCAAAATACAGAAAATAACCCAAAGGGTAAGATATTTTTCAAAAATACTAAGGCTACCGCCAGCTTTGGCGGCTTTAGGATTGATTTGATTAGTCATCGCACAAAGGTGGAAAGAGAATAATGGGAGATTGGGTAATCCACCTTTATTATTTCAAAAAAAGTTGATATGTCAAGTGGAAAAGCTAGTTATAAAGCTTTAATATTTCTAAAAATCTTGATTGGTTACTGATTTTCCTCGCAGAAACGAGCGGGGACAAGGGCGGCAAAACGACGATATTCGGATAGATATTCTTCTAGGAGAAGAAATTGAGATAGATTCAGGCTGTAGTAGATCCAACGACCTTCTTGACGACTGCGGACTAAATTGGCTTCTTTTAGCGTTTTTAGGTGAAAAGATAATTTAGATTGGGCGATATCGAGATGATCGCGCAATTCACAGACGCATAATTCCTGATGTCGCAACAGTTGCAGAATTTGCAGCCGTAGGGGATCCGAGAGTGCCTGAAAACCAGTATAAATCTGGGTTAACGAGTCGGGAGATGTGGTCAGAGAGTTGAACATTGAGATGGTCCCTCGGTGGGAAGGAAATAGGAAAGCGGGAAAATTCAGAATTGCAACAAAACTTTATGTATTTTTGTATCGAATCAGGAAAACCAGCGAATCATCCCCTGTATGATAGACAATGGTTTTGACCAGATTAGCCTTTTAAATCATTGTAAACAGGTTAGGAGACATCATGGAATTATTTGCGGCTCTCAATTTAGAACCCATTTTTCAACTCACCTTCGTGGCGCTAATCATGTTAGCTGGCCCCTTTGTCATTTTCCTACTAGCTTTTCGTGGTGGCGACCTATAAAAATCGCCTCCCACCCATTGTTATTCGTGCTTTTTTTGACTTCTCTCCTCTTTAGGGAGAGATTTTTTGTCTAAAAGTCAGGAGTCAGTTATCAGTCATCAGTTATCAGATGTGAGTTTTCAGTTATCATACTGAATCTGGTTATTAAGTAGGTAGGCGTTAAAAGTTGTCAGACACCCCCCTTATCAAGGGGGGATTAAGGGGGGATCCCCACGCCTATCGGCACCCCCCTTATCAAGGGGGGCAGGGGGGATCGAACCTAAAATCCATTTTTAATTTAATTATAACCAGCTACTTAAAAACTGATTATTTATTCCCCCTCGTGCATGAGTGCCTCTCCTTATATGTAGCCTATACTGTATAAATCAGTGTTATATTGGTAGCCAGGATGTGGGAAAAAGGCAAAGAAACGGTACAGACAATGAAGTTTATTCACTGGAAAAAGCAGCAGTTATTGATGATTTTTGTCCTAGCACTGGCAATTTCAGTCGCGTGGGGGACAATTTTGCCTGTTTCTACTAAAAAGCCTCCTGCACCTAATCCTTGTAACCAACTTAGGGGAAAGATTCAAAATCGGGCAAAAAAAGATGCAGAAGCTGACCGTTTGAATTTTTTCAATACTGATAAAAAGAAAAAGACAAGTAGTGATATTTTAAATTTGTATAAAGAGGCAAATTCTCAAGCTTCTTGTTTTCCACAGGATGAATTATGGGATATCTATGAACAACAATATGATATTAATAAATATCCGGACTGGATACCTTGGCCTTTTATTGTTGTTGTTTCTTTTATTCTTGTTGTTTTGGTGGCTTTTATTGGTGATACCTTAAAAAAATGGCTCAATCAGTCTTTAGATGCGATTCGTAAATGGATTTATAAAACCTTCGCTGGAACACCCTTATTTGAAAATATTGCTCTTAAAAAGTATCGACAGGCATTAATTGATAAATATCAAAAACTTAATATACCTTTTCGTCCTCATCGTCCCCTAGAAATGCGGGAGATTTATGTTTCTTTAAAAGCTTTTAAAGCGAGCGATCGCTCTTTAATTGAAGCAGAAAATGCGGTGCAAAAATACCGACGCTTAGTGGTTAAAGGTGCGCCTGGTTCGGGAAAGTCGATGTTATTAAAGTATCTAGCACTTTCCTATTCAGAAGGACGATTCAAAAATTTATCGGATCGTCCCGTGCCAATTTTACTAGAATTAAATCGGCTCAATGACGCTAATTTGACAGTAGAAAAGTTAGAACAACATTTAGTAGAAGCTTGCGATCGCCATAATTTTCCCAAAGCTAATCGTTTCATCTCTCAAGGTTTAAAAGACGGACGTTTGCTGCTGCTTTTAGATGGGTTAGATGAGGTTAGTAGTGGCGTTCGCTCTTCTGTTGTTCGGTGTCTTAAGGACTTTTTAGAATTAGAAAATTATAAAAAATGTCGAGTAATTATTACCTGTCGGACGGCTGTTTATCATAATGAGTTTGTCGATAATACCAAGGAAACTTTAGAGATTGACGAATTTAGTGACCAACAAATGCGCCGCTTTTTGCAAGCTTGGAAGTCGGAAATGCCGCCGGAGAAATCAGTAGAACAATTGATTCAAAACTTGCGAGCTAAACCGAAAATTATGGCACTGGCGCGGAATCCCCTACTGTTAACAATCATCGCCTATCTCTATACGGATACTCCCTTCGTTTTACCTCATTCGCGAGCCGAATTTTACACTAAAGCTACTGATGTTTTATTAGAATTGCGCGATCAAGAAAGAAATATCCCTAATCAATATAGTGGTGTCAACAAGCGGCGAGTTCTGCAACATTTAGCACTCTATGCTCAGAATAGCGCTAATCGACAACAGCAAGATCGCCGCAGTCTTCTTGATTCTGAAGTATGGGAACAAGTTAAACAAGTCTTACCTTCATTAAATCTAGAGCATAAAGAGGCTAATTCTATCGTTGATGAAATCGTCAAACGCAGTGGATTATTGCTTCGCATTGATGGCGGACAGCGTTATCGTTTTCCTCATCTCACTCTACAAGAATATTTCGTAGCAGCAGCTTTAACAGACAAACAAGATGAATTAATTCAAAAATGGCAAAATGCTTCTAGCGACTGGCTAGAAATTGTCAAGTTATGGTGTGGATTGGCAAACAATAGTACGGATTTAATTACGGCGGTATATCAACAAGATGCACTGACAGCATTTGAATGTCTAGCAGATGCTCAAGAAGTAAAACCAGAAGTTGCTCAGGAGATTATAGATTATTTTAAAACACAATTGAGAACCGATGAATCAATTTGTAGTGCTTTTGGCTCAGTAGCGGCTGATTTTCGTCCTAGAGGGAAAGCATTATTTGATTTTTTAGTTGCTAGTTTAGATGATTCAGCCAGTCAAAAAGCAGCGGCTCAAGCCTTATCCGCCACTAATTTGCCTCAAGCAGTAGAAAAATTAGTTATTTACTATGATCCCAATCAACCCCATTTTATAGAAGTGCGAGAAGCGTTAATCAGAATGGGAGGTTTAGCAGTCAATCAACTAGAATCTTTAGCTCGAAAAGGCTCTATAGAAGCAATGGATGATCTAGTTAAAATTGCCATACCAGAAGCGGCTGAGGCACTTGAAAGATTGCAGGAAGATCCGAACTTAAGCGGAAAAGTAAGTTTTCGACTTGCAGCACTGTTGAAGGAGTTAGAAGATAGTCAAGCTGAACGCAATCGCACTCTATCATGAAGGAAAACTAATGCTATTCAGATTCATTCGCCGACTAAAAAATCGAGCCGTCAAACAAAAGCGCCAGCCACAAGAGGTAATCGAAACGGACTTAAATTGGATTTGGCAACCTTTTGAAAATTCAAGCAATTTTCAGTTCTCTGCTACTGTCAAGAAAGTTGCTGCTGCAATTATTGAAAGCTCTGCTGATGATATTCCTAAAATCACTTTTGAACTCGATCCTCGGTTAGTCATTCCTTTATGTGCGATTCAGTTACAAGATGAAATTAATCTAACTCAATTAAGTTATTTTAAAAATGAATTGGAATCGGTTTCACTTGAAAATTTAGACAATAAAATAGAGTTTGTTGATCGAGTGTTAAGTAAAATCACTCCAAACCAGCGTTGGTTATATTTATTTAATAGTCTGACACCTGAATTAAAATTTGCCTTACTGTTTCGTTTAATCAACTACCGCCGCCCCACAAGAAACGACTGGCGCAATCTTTTTGAAAAAATAGAATATGAGTTTAAAAAAGGCCGAGAATATCTAATTGTTTTAACTGTTGTCTTCTTGCTCTCTCTTGCATCTGTAATTGAAATATTCGCTATCATGTACAGTCAGCCAAAAAGTTGGGTTAATGGCTTGATGGCAATCACAATTGCTGTTGTGCTGTATTTTTTGATAGTTTTATGGCGAGAAATTATACTCGAAAAAGATACATCAGAGCCAACTTTATTGATGCAATTGGGCTTACTGGGACCCTGGACGTTTTGCCAAGAATGGTATCGACAACTCAGAAAAAACCTACTTTGGGCAGGGGTGACAGAGTATGAGCTTGCGGATGTGAATGCGGCTGTGGCCGTGGTTGTGGCTGTGGTTGGGACTGTTTTTGTGCCTGTGGTTGGGGCTGTGGTTGTGGCTGTGGTTGGGTCTAGAGCTTGGTTTATAGCTGTAGTTGGGGCTGTGGTTGGGGCTATGTATGGGGCTATGTATGGGGCTGCTTTGGTTGGGGCTGGCTCTAAATCTAAATTTGGAATCTGGGGCGCGGCTGTGTCGGTTGGGATTGTGGCTGTGTATTGGGCTGTGGTTGGGTCTATATATGGGGCTGGTTTGGTTGGGTTTATAGATGGGTTTTGGGCGGTGACTGGGGCTTGGTTTGGCGCTGTAGCTGGGTTTTGGGCTGTAGCTGGGTTTATAACTGTGGTTTGGGCTGTAGCTTTGGTTTCGGCTGTAGTTTGGGCTGTGGTTGTGGCGGTGACTGGGGTGGTGGTGGTGGCTGGATCCGTTGGGGCGGCGGCTGTAGCTGTCGCGGTGGCTGGCACGGTGGCTGGAGTTATTGTCTTTGGTTTGGGAATTTGGTATCTGGCTAAAGAAAAAACAGATTTAGGATGGGTGCGATTCTTGTCGATATTGGCTTTTCCCTGGTTTTGTTGGTTTCCCATTGTATTTGGGTTTACCTCTTTTGCTCTGTATCATCGCCTATCTTGGGAATGGCAATCAATATCCCTATTTTGGCTAGTTATCTTCGGATTTTGTACTGTCCTTTGGGTGCGAGGTAAAAAATTAGAAGAAAAAGCCCGCAACCCCCTCAGAGGCATTTTAGATGGGCAGTAATAGTCGCCCAAACAGTAATAAACTTGACGATGTTATATAAATTCTTCTACTGTTGAGATACAGTGAACAGTAAACAATGAAATGACAACTGATAAGGGACTTGCGCTTTGATAATGTACCTTTTGGGCGAACGCAGTTCGCCCCTACATTGTGGACAAAATCCGTTACTGTAGGGGCGCAAAGCTTGCGCCCTCCGATCGATTGGGATATTATTCCCACGCAAGTCCCTAAGCTGTTCGTAATTTAAATTGCTTGTTGAGACGAGGCAAAAGGCAAGAGGCTTCGGCCGTGAGCTCAGCCGAACGGCAAAAGGCAACAGTAAAGGGATTGGGGGAGGTTCGGCTAATCTAAGAATAAGCGGTTTAAATGCGTCTTAGCTTAACTGTTTACTGTTTACTGTTTACTGAAAAGCCCCCATTGCCACTTCCCCACTTCCCCACTTCCCAATTCATAATTTATAATTCATAATTCATAATTCCCACTCCCCCTCTCCTAACAATCGACTGCTAAGATCGAACAGAGCGATCGATCTCTCGCTCCCACGATACCTGATAAAACTATCTATGATCATTAAAAATAACCCCTATTATCGGGCTGTAATCGGCTTTTGGGTCGCTTTCCTTGTGTTTTGGAGTTTTGGGAGTTTCTCACCCCTTCTTGCCCAAGCGAAAGAGCAACCAGCCGATGTACAATCGATTACCCCCTACCTTAAGCAATTTCAACAAAAAATTACCGAATTTCGCCTCGACAACGGACTAAAATTTATTATCCTAGAAAATCGCGATGCTCCGGTTATTTCCTTTGTCACCTATGCGGATGTGGGAGGTGCCGATGAACCGGACGGTAAAACAGGAGTTGCCCACTTTTTGGAACATTTAGCCTTTAAAGGCACAAAAACCATCGGTACTACCGATTATCTTAGCGAGAAAAAAGTCCTCGATCGCCTTGAAGCTATAGACAAAGAACTGCAAGCGGCCAAAAAAGCGGGTAAAAGCGCAGAAGTGGCTAAATTAACGGAAGAATTTCAAAAAACTAAGGCAGAGTCCGAGAAATTCGTCCAACGCAACGAATACGGGCAAATTGTCGAAACTCAGGGGGGAGTCGGTTTAAATGCCACCACTTCCAGCGATGCAACTAGCTATTTTTACAGTTTCCCGTCGAATAAATTGGAATTGTGGATGTCTTTGGAATCGGAACGATTTTTAGAACCGGTGTTCCAACGGGAATTTTACAAAGAAAAAGACGTAATTCTAGAAGAAAGACGGATGCGGACGGATAATAGCCCCTTGGGTCTATTAATCGAAGCTTTTCTCGATCAAGCTTATACTGTCCATCCCTACAAACGTCCCGTTATCGGCTACGATCGAGATATTCGCAATCTGGAACCCTCAGATATCCAAAACTTTTTCGATAAATTTTATCCTGCCAGTAATTTAACCATAGCTATCGCCGGGGATGTGGACCCAGAACAGGTCAAACAGTTAGCTAAAGTTTATTTTGGTCGTTTTCCCGCTAAACCGAAACCCCCACAGGTGAAAGTAGTGGAACCGAACCAAACCAAAACAAAGGAAATTACCCTAAAATTAGCCTCGCAGCCTTGGTATTTAGAAGGATACCATCGTCCCGCCCTCAATCATCCCGATCATGCGGTTTACGAGGTTATCGCCACTTTAATGAGTGAAGGAAGAACTTCGCGACTGTATAAAGCTTTAGTGGAGGACAAACAACTTGCTCTCGCTGCCCAGGGATTTAACGGCTTTCCGGGGGATAAATACCCGAATTTGCTGTTATTCTATGCTCTCAGCGCTCCTAATGTCAGCCTAGAGGAAGTAGCGCAGGGTTTAAATTTGGAGTTGGAAAGATTGAAAAATGAACCAGTTTCGGAACAGGAATTAGAACGGGTTAAAAATCAACTACGGGCAGCCCTATTAAGAGGTCTTGATTCTAACATGGGCATGGCGCGATCCTTGATTGAATACGAGGTAAAAACCGGCGATTGGCGTAATTTATTTGCCCAATTAGATGCTTATAATGCTGTCACGGCAGCCGATATTCAACGGGTGGCTAAAGAGACTTTTACCCCGGAAAATCGCACTATTGGCCGAATTTTACCGAAATAGAGAGATGGGGAGATAGGCGATTTTTCAGTGAGCGGTATTAAGTGAGCATTCCCTGAAAAAAAGCTACCTTCTCTCCTCTCCAGTGCCGTCTTAACAAGTAATTTATACTAAATCCTAAGACTTTTAGACTTTTTTCCCTCAAAAAGTGCCTACCATTGGAGTGATCGGGGGTAAAATTCAGGTACTTTTTCCCTGAAAATTAGGTACTTTTTACCTGAAAATCGGTAAAACCCCACACCCCACACCCCACACCCCACACCCTACACCCCAACACCCCACTTCCGGTGCAGTTAATCACCCACTGCAGGATCGCAGAATCCAACCCAGTAAGACTCCAATACCACCAAAGCGGACAATTTGCCAAAAAACTTCCCCCAGCAGTCCGCGACGGATTCCTTCCCAGAATAGGCGCTTTAATTCCCCTTCTTTGAGTAAATTGCTTTCTAAAATTACCTCTAATTCTTGAATCTGTTCGCGAATTTGTACCAATTCCTTTTCTAGTTCAGGTAGGGGATTTTCGCGCCATTGGGGTTCTATTTGGCTAAATTGTGCCTCTAGGTCTTTTTTTTGCTGTTCTGCTTCATTGATCTGTCGATAACGGTCTTTTAGTGATGCGATCGCCGCTTCGACTTCTTCAATCGCTTCGGTAAATTCTGCCGATTCATCGTTAGGGTAGGGGTTTTCTTCTAAGGACATGGACTCGATCCGATTGCCTGCGTCTAAACTATAGTTATAGACGATTTTACGGTTTTACGAAACCTTTTGATTATGATTCCATCCCCTGTCTCTTCCTCCTCTCAGACTGTTGATGATCTATCTACCCTGGAATTGGCGCGGATTTTGGCGGAACGTTTGGCAATCGCACCGATTGACTGGCATCGTCTGAAGGCCAATCGTAATGCTCGGGCTGCTGAACAATTGGGGACGGCTTTGGTGTTTTTATTAGATAATCAGCCAGAAGAAGCACTTCCTCGGCTACAACAGGCTACAGGCTGGCTTGATCGCTCGATTTCTGCTCCTCCCTGTCCTTCTCACGGTCATGGTCATTAATTCAACCAGCGTTCCTGTTTAATTTGTTTAGAAAGTTTCAGTTGGGTTCCTGTTTGATTCCAGTGAACTTGGTCGAAGATTTGATATAACATACACAGTCCTCGGCCATTTTCCGCTTCTTCAGGGGGAAAATTGGGGCAATCGCAACTACAGCCATGATGGTGACAACCTGGCGTAAATCCACAACCTTCGTCGGTAATTACCCAAGAATACTCGTCTTTACTGCTGGAAAATTGAACAACCACGGTTTTGCTGGGATCGAGATGATTGCCGTGTTTAGCGGCATTAACTAAAGCTTCTTGCAATCCTAATCTAATTTCTGGTTCTAATTCTTCGGGAATACTAGCGGTCAATAAATCTAAAATCGGACAAAGATACAAGGTGGAAGCGAAACTCATGGTGTTCCAGCTTCGTTTGCTTGTTGGCAGTGAAATAGCAATCACGCGCTTTACCTCTAGCTTTTATTCAATGACTGTTCTCTTGCAGAAAGATTAAGGTCTCTTAACCGTCGATCTAGATGATTGCCATACCTAATAAGTCATATTTTGTCCCTTTTCTGTCTCTGAGATTGATTAGATATTTTTATGATTGATCTACACACCAATCGAAAATCAAGGCAGCTTTGAGCGAGTAGTTAATCAAAAAAGTAGTTAACTGGAACGGGGCTTAATATGCTATTATCCTTACCCATTGACTTTTCGACCATAAACGGCTAAAGGGTCGGGTTTTTCCCCTTATTTCATCCTACCATATTTGTGTTTTTTTGTCTAAGAAAAGCAGCGCATTCGACGTGGGGAGTTTGGGGAAAGAAATCGGCGGTTTGCACTTCTAGCAGTTGATAATCGCCTGTTTTACAAAGATATTGCAAGTCTCTGGCTAAAGTTGCACTTTGACAACTGATATAAACAATGCGTTGACTTTGCAGCTGTAACAGGCTATCAAGGACAGAGCGATCGCAACCTTTGCGGGGCGGATCGAGTAGAATAATGTCGGGTTTAACTGTCAGTTGCGGTAAAGTTTTTTCTACAGCCCCTAAAATAAAGGTTGTGTTGGTAATATTATTTAATTGGGCGTTAATCTTGGCTCGATCGACGGAAAAGCTATAGGATTCTAGTCCAATCACCTCTTTAACCCGTTTAGCGAGGGGTAAAGTAAAAGTACCGATACCACAGTAAGCATCAATAAGAATTTCTTCACCTTTAAGCTCTAATTTCTGGCAAATAAGCGCCAATAAAGCTTCAGCAGCCTCTGTATTAATCTGAAAAAAGGTATCGGCAGCCAATTGATAGGTTAATCCGGCGAACTTTTCGTTAATATAGTCCCTTCCGGCGATAGTTGTGGTCTGAGTGCCAAAAATAGCATTACCTCGATCGGGGTTATAATTCAGGGTTACACCGACTAAATTGCCGTATTTTGCCAGCCATTGCCGCGCTTGGGTCTCAATTCCCTGTAAATTATTATCGGTACTAATCAGGGTTAATAAAATTTCTCCCGTGTGGCGGCCAATTCTTAGGGATAAATGGCGTAATTGTCCTTGATGGGTCTTTTCATCATAAATTGACCAGCCTTGCTCCTGAATATCCTGTTTTATCTCTGCTAGAAACGGATTTAAAGCCTGATCTTGAATCGGACATTGATTGAGATTAATCAGATGATGGCTGCCGCGACGATAATAACCTGCTTGCACATTGCCGGTGGGGGAAAATCCGAGAGGATAGGTAGCTTTATTGCGATAAGCGAGGGGAGAAGTACCGGTGAGGGGAGGATAAACCAAAGGATCGGTAAAACCGCCAATTCTGGTTAATACCTCTTGTACTTGCTCTTTTTTGACCTGCAGCTGAAATTGATCCTCGATGTGTTGCCATTGACAGCCACCACATTTATCGGCAACGATGCAGCGGGGCCGGATACGATGGGGAGAAGCTTGTAGAATAGTTTGTAGTTTGCCGATCGCATGACTTTTTTTGATATAGGTGATGCGAGTTTGAATGCGATCGCCAATAACCGTATCTGGTACAAAAATCACCTGTCCTCGGTATTTTCCCACACCTTCGCCCGTATGGTTGAGGTCGGTAATCTCGATCTCGATTAAATCACCTTGTTGCATAGTTAGGGAAACCAGTTTTCATCCAGGGTTTCTTCTCAGTAAAAATAACCCAACTCTATTCTACAATCAAAAATCAATTTTTCTAAAATCCTAGATCAGCTTTGGCAATTTTGGCCGCCGCTAAAACTTCCTCATCGGGTAATTCTCGCCAGTCGGTTGCGCCTATTTCAGTATAGAATTTTTGATCGTAGGCGCGAGTACGAATTACTACCGGCATAGGGACCGCATGACCTAAAACTAAAGCCTGTTGTTTTGAGTCTAATTTCGCTAAAACAGATCGCAAACTTCCCCCTCCAGAAACCCCAGTAAATATGGCTTCGATGTCCTTTTCATCGTTTAATAAACAGGTGATTCTCGTCCCTACCTGAGACATAACTTCGTTATCAATTCCTGAAGGTCTTTGATCGACAATTAAGAGAGTAACAAAGTATTTTCGCATCTCCCTGGCGATAGTTCCAAAGATAGTTTGATGCACCACGGCAGAATCGAGAAATCGATGAGCTTCTTCAATGGTAATCACTAACTGTTGCGGTCGATCAACGGGGTTTTTAGTTTGTAAAAAATATTCAGCTTTTTTAACATAATTAGCATGAATCCGACGGGTGATCATATTGGTGGCTAACATATAGGAAAGCATATTACTTTGGGAGCCAAATTCAATGACAACGTGCTTACCCGCATCTAAAGCTTGCAACACCTGATCGATATAATTGTGGGGACAAGAACTTCTTAAATATTTCAAACTATCTAGACGCATTAATTTTCTCTGGAGGGACATGATTGATCCCGCATGGCCCTGTTTTTCCGTACAGAAGATTTTAATATCCTCGTTACTCATATTCAATAACTGAGTAATCCAAGATTCTCCATACTCGTTATAGAGAATATTGGCATTATCTAAACTAGCTTCCGAGATGCCTAATTCCCGACCGATTAAACGAATATCTTCGATTTCAATTTGATTATAACTTAAGAATAATTCCTGCGCTCCTCGTACTCCCCGGCGTTTGGTAGAATCGGGATCGAGGGTATAAATTTCTACCTGTCCGGGGAATAATTGACATAATCCTTTCACCGTAGAAACCTCCTTCCCCTCTTTCATCGCTTCCCAACCGTATTCCGAGTGCATATCAAACATGAGGTTAACCCCTGCTTGTTTGCGAATAATGCCCGAAATTAGTAATCTAGTTAAAAAGGATTTTCCCGTCCCAGATTTGCCAAAAACACCGTTACTACGTTCCACAAAGCGATCGAGATTAATACATATTGGCACGTCCATGTCAAGGGGTTGACCAATAGCAAAATTCTTTCTGGTGGGATCATCTTCCCAACCGAAAACCATGCGAAAATCCTGCTCACAAGCTTCATAAACTTGGCTAAAATGCGCGGGAATAGTTTTAACTGGCAGTAATTCTAAATCGGCGCTAGTTTGGGGTTGAAAAGAGCCTAAGGAAGTGTCGGAAACTGCCGGGGAATTACCTCCAGTCGGAGTAAACATGAGCATAGGCGATAGTTCAATAGTACCATAAGTACCGCTACCCGCTAAAACATCGCGCATAAAACTATCATCGGGATGGGGAGGATTCGCGATAATCCGGGGACTGGAGTTACCCAGGGAGACATCGGTGAGGAGACAGAAAAAACGCGAGCGAGTGCCTTGCACAACCAAAAACTTACCGACGCGCATATCTTCTACCGAAATATCCGGATAAAGACGGATTTCTAAACCTTCACTCAGGGAACCTTGAATAACCGATCCGAGGGGCTGTTCACTCATGCTAACCTTGATTTGTGGCGATCTATCTCCCTATTCTGTCACTTTTCCGTTAATCGGTGCAAACTCGATCGGGGACAGTCATCAGTGATCAGTAAACAGTAATCAGTGAACTTAAAACTCAAAACTAATAACTGATAACTGATAAAGGGGTTTAAGAAAAAAAATCGGGTTGATCAACGGGAAGCAAGGAAATAGCCAAGGGAGAAGAGAATGCCACTAAAAAAGTGAAGATTAACCGCTATAAACTTGCAGTTACTGACTAGCTGAGGTTGGTCGTGATTTTGGTTAACGTGGTGGACTAATTGCCAAGCGAAAGGGAGACTAAGGAAGATTAAAAGGGTGAGAGGGGGATAAACCTGCAGCAGCACAAAAACCACCGTTAAAACATAAACGAGAACCGTCACTACGGTTAAAACTTTAGAACCTTTTAAAGTACCTAAACGAGCAATAGGTGATTTTTTACCCGCTTTGAGATCATCGGCAACTTGATGGAAATGGGAACAAAAAAGGATGATAGAAGTGGTAATCCCGATAATAATTGAAGCTGCTAGACTAGAGAGAGAAAAAGCACCCACTTGGGAATAGTAGGCAGCCGCAATCGCCAAGGGTCCAAAAGTAAAAAAACAGATAATTTCCCCTAATCCTTGATAACCGAGACGGAAGGGAGGACCTTGATAGGTATAGCCCAAAAAACAGCAGAGGGCGATTAATTCTAGGATCATCCAATCGCCTCGCCAATAACTAATAGCAAAAATACCAGCAATACCCACTAATAGAAAAAGATTACTTAGCCAGAAAATTAAAGATTTATTGCCAGTTAAATTAACGATCGAATGTGCCTTATTAACATCGATCCCAGTATCGGCATCAAAAACATCATTACTGAGATTTAACCAAGCGAGAATTAAAATAGCTGAGAGGATAAAAGTGGCAAAAATCGGCAGGGAAAATTGACCTGTTTCCTGATAAGCGATCGCTGTTCCCAGAATAATCGGTATAATCGCCACACTATACATTGGTGGTTTAATGGCTGCTAACCAGAGTTTTTTGGGTGAGGGAGTGGTGATAGTATCGGTGGTCATAGCTGAATAATAATCAGGAAAACTCGATCGCTCTAGGGATAAAAAACGAGGGTTTAAGGTAGAATTATAGCTTTTTGTGCCTCCACTAGAAAGGCGGCATTTCCTATTTGTGATGATAAACAGAAGTTATTAAAAATGGTAGGAGTGCAGGGGATGCGCCCAAAATTTCCTATAGGGTGTTATTCTCTAGACGATAAGCTGAAAATTCCTATAACTTTCCTAGCCACCGATGAGAGCGATCGCTAAAGATGATATTCTTTATATTCACCATGAGGATGTGCCGGTTTACAAAAAAGGCGGTTCAGTGGTGAGAAATAGTTATTTTTGGGCGCTAAAATCGATCGCCTGTGGAGCGCGTCGGGGACAGGATTGGGAGTTCGATGCACAGGTGTGGGTGGCGCTGGTGCGGATGTTGCTCTGTTTTGCCAATTCTGGCTATTTGGGGGATGGTGAGACAATTTTAGAGTTTACTGTCGATTGTCCCATTCCCGAACCTTTACGGGGGATATCTACTTACTTATAGCCTCGCTGAGATAGTTAGCGGTGGATTCCACTAGGGGAATAGTATTTTCGTATAACATTCGCGTCGGTCCGATAATGCCGACACTACCGACGGGAGTATCTCCCTGTTTATAAAAAGCGGAGATAAGAGTACAAGGACGCATGGATTCCAGAGGATTTTCGGAACCAATGGTGATTTTGACTTTTTTAGCTGATTTTTCTAGTTCTGGTCTTTGTAAAATCAGGGGTAAAAGGCGATCCTGTTCTGCTTCCAATAGATGCAGTAACATTTGTACTTGTTGCCATTGGGCGAATTCTGGCTGTCGAATGACTTCAGCGACACCATGGACGATAATCTCTGGGATGGCAGTGGATTGGAGACTAGCGCTGATTTCTTGGCTTAATTGTCGGAGAAAATGGGTATAACGGGCAAATTCTCGCTCGATTTGCTGCCAATCGAGGTTAATTAAATCTGCCAAGCAATAACCTTTTAATTTTTCCCCGAGAAAATTAGAGAGGATTTGTAATTCTTCTGCTAATCCATCCTCCTTGTCCGTTGCCATAGACTCAGGAATCTCTATCATAACCGAGCGTGTTTGTAAACTATCTGTAACAATAATTAACATGATCTGCCGGTTCGAGACAGGGATTAATTGCAGATGACGCAGGGTATTAGTGAGGGTGTGGGGAAGGGTAACGATAGCGATATAACCGCTTAAACCGGCTAAAAATTGGGTAGCCCGTTGCAGCAGACTTTCGAGACTCCAAGCGGGAGATTTAGCGTTTTGATGCAGATAATAGCCGATTTTTTCGCCGATACGGTCATCGGGAGTCATTAACTCATCAACGTAGAGACGATAACCCCAATCGGAGGGAATGCGTCCGGAGGAAGTGTGGGGTTGATAGAGTAAACCTTCTTTTTCTAGTTTACCGAGAGCATTGCGAATCGTGGCGGAACTAACCGTAAATTTGTACTCCTCTAGCAGAGTTTTCGAGCCAACCGGTTCGGCTGTGGCGATATAATGTTGGATTGTCGCCTTTAAGATATGTTGATAGCGATCGCTGAGATGGGTTCTAGCGGACATAGGGGAATAATCTTAACAAAAGATTTATAACATTTTTCTAGACAGTATAACGCTTATTCAGTTATCAGTTATCAGTTATCAGTTATCAGTAGTCAGTCATCAAGGTTCTTCGTTACTTGGTATGGTTCGATCGGGTGGCATAAATCGACTATATCCTTATCTGGCAAGAGATTTAATTGATTAGTTCGCTCTAGATCAAAAACAATTGACAAAAATCGCAGCAATGTCTGTCTCTATAAGGGTTTCATTCCTTATAACCCCGTCCATTGCAGAAGACAAACCGAAGGACCGTAATCAATGGGGAGAAAGGGGATAGTTTACCCCTCTCTTTTCCCGATGGGGGCTATAAAAATTAGTAACGGGGAATATTAGGATCGACGAGGAGGGAATAAGCATCGATGCCGCCGTTAATATTTTTAACATTAGTAAAACCCTGACTTTGTAGCCATTGGCACATTTGCAGGGATCTCATGCCATGGTGACAGATAACGAGGGTTTCCGCTTGGGGGTTGAATTGGGTGGCAATAGTGGGCGACCATTCTTGGTATTGACTCAAGGGTAAAATGGTAAAACTGGCTACAAATGCCATGGCAACTTCCTCCGGTTCGCGCACATCAATAAGTTGTAAATTAGGATCATGATCGGCTAAACGGAGAGCTAGTTCATGGACGCTAATTTCGGGAATGCTCATAGATTTGGTCTTAAGAATCGGTTATCTTTCCTTTAGAGTAGCAAATCGAGGGACCCTGAGCGTTTATCTGTGAACAGTGCCTAGGTTGTGATAATGGTGAGGAGAATTCTGAGGAACAGAAAAAAGCGCATTTGTCCCCGGCTGGATTTCAGTTAAGCTTTGATTAGAGGTTATTGTAGGAGAGAGTTATTGATACCGAATAGATTCACCCAGATGTATTGCGCTGAAGCTATCTTGTCCTCGGTTTTTTGTCCTCTGATTAATTTCTAATCTGTACTGCATTCTCCCCTCTCCTTTCTCCCCATCTCCCCACTTCCCCACTTCCCCACTTCCCCACTTCCCAGCTTATGATTCCCCTACAATTAACCCTAAAAAATTTTCTCAGTTATCGCGAGGCAGTGCTAGATTTTCGCGGATTACATACTGCCTGTATTTGTGGTGCCAATGGTGCGGGAAAATCCTCTTTACTCGAAGCAATTACTTGGGTAATTTGGGGGGAAAGTCGCGTCTCGATTGCTGATGATGTGATTCATGCGGGCAGCGATTATGCGCGGGTAGATTTCGAGTTTAGTTATGGGGGAGAAATCTATAAAATTATCCGTAGTCGTCACCGGGGGGGAAAAGCTTCTAGTTTAGATTTTCAGGTGATTAATGATCAAAGTTTTCGTCCTTTATCGGGTAAAAGTATTAAAGATACCCAAGCACAGATTAATACTTATCTAAAAATAGACCATAAAACTTTCATTAATTCTGCTTATTTACGACAGGGACAAGCGGACGAGTTTATGAAACAGCCTCCTAGTGGTCGTAAACAGATTTTAGCAGAATTATTACAACTCGATCGCTATGAAATTTTAGCTAATAAAGCCAAGGAGATATCGAAACAATTTGATGGACAATCCCTCCAGATCGAGCAGCAAGTAGAAACTATCAAACTCCGTCTTCAGGAGAAAAATTCTTATCAGGAACACCTGCAAGAGTTAAGCACCCAAATTAACCAAATTAATCAAGAACAAGAGGTAAATAATCGGCGTTTACAGCAACTACAGGGGGAAGAAAATCAGCGTCAGAATTGGGAAAAACAGCTGCAGTGGCAACGAGAACAGGAGCGAGCTTTATTAGCAGAAATCGAGAGATTAGACCGGGAAAAAGTTAGTCTAGACAATCAATTAAATCAAATAAGGACTATTCTTCATCGCAAAAATGACATTATTACTGCACACGAGCGCCTAATCAATTTAGACCAGAAAGAGGCAAGTTTGTCAAGTCAATTGCAAGCTTGGCAACAGGCCCAGTATGATAAACAACAATTAGAACAGAAATTACAGCAAAAAATTAACGAATTTACCCTTCCCATCCAACAAACGAGCGCTCGTTTAGAAGAATTGCGAAGACAGGAACAAGAAACTCAAAAAATTATCGAGCAAGCGGGGGATATTCAAGCAGGATTAGAGAAGTTAAATTACCATCGTCAACGTCTTCAGGAATTGGATAGATTAGCTTTAAAATATGCTCCTTTAAATAGCCGAAAAGCTGATCTAAATATGCAGTTGGAACGGGAAAAAGCCAGGATTAATGCTCGTCGGGAACAACTGCAAAGAAATCGGCAACAATTAGAGACAGAAATCGCTCGTATTCCGCTGCTAAGAGAGGAAGCTCTCAATTTAGCCAAGCGAATTAAGGAACTAGATAAAAAACAAACCTATTGTGAACGAGTGGAAGAAAAGGAAACGGTTAAACAAGTGGATAAAAAAAGTTTATTGGATCAACAGAAAAGATATGAAGAACAACTTTTAGAGTTAACTGATAAATTGGAAAAATTAAATATTCCTGATTCGGTTTGTCCTTTGTGTGAACAGAATTTAGACAGTCATCACCGTCATCAGGTAATCAGAAAAACCCATCAACATCAAGAACAAATTCAAGAGCAAATTTGGTCTTTACAGGAACAGATGGCAGACTGCGATCGAGATTTAAAACGTTTACGCGAGGAATTAGCCCAAATTAAACAAGAATTGCCAGTAAGATCGAATCTACAACAAAAATATGTGCAGTTAGAAGTCAAGTTAGAAACTATTGAAGAAAAGGAAATAGAACTAGAGAAAACCGAGGAGATACTTGTGGAGTTAGAAGCACTTTTAAGCAGTGGCAATTATGCCCTAGAATTACAGCAAGAATTGCAAATTGTCAATCAAGAAATCGCCTTATTAAATTATGATGAACAAAGTCATGCTTTAGTCAGAGGAGAAGAAAAAAGATGGCGTTGGGCAGAAATTCAAGAATCAGAACTTAAGCAAGCAAACCGTCGTTTAGCTAATATCAAGGCTGAGAAACCTAATTTAATTAACCAATTAGCTAAACTAGAACAAGAGAAGCAAGAACTAGGTCAAAATTCCCCACTTAAACAGGAAATTGAACGCTTAGAAAAGCTTATTCAAAACTTAAATTATGATCGCAGTGAACATCAGAATATTCAAAATCTGATTCGACAATTACAGGGGGTAAGATTACAGTATCAAGACTGGCAACAAGCGGAAAAAATTTATCCAGAAATAGCCGCTAAAATCGCTGACATTGAGCAAAGATTACAGCTGCGAAATGAGGATCGCCAGAAGCTGAATCAGGAGTTAGCAAATATTATTCAAAAGATTGGTACTTTGACCGACTATCGCCAAGAAATAGCCGTGTTATCGACTAATATTCAACAGCGGAGACAGATAATTGATGGATTGCTCTCCCAAAAAGGTCGGGTTGAGGAGAAATTACATCAACTAGAAACCTTAGGTAAACAACTGACAGAAAAAGAGAGCGATTTAGCTAAAGTTAAAAAACAATATAGAGTTCATAAAGAGTTAGCCCTAGCTTTCGGCAAAAATGGTTTACAAACTCTGATGATTGAGAATGTTTTACCAGAGTTAGAAGCACAAACTAATCATATCTTAGCTCGCTTAACTGGTAATCAATTTCATGTGCAGTTTTTAACCCAAAAAAGCGGTAAAGGTACGAAGAAACAGCGAGAAAAGTTAATCGATACTTTAGACATTATTATTGGTGATACCCGGGGATCCCGTCCCTACGAAACCTATTCAGGAGGGGAAGCTTTTCGGATTAATTTCTCGATTCGATTAGCTTTAGCGAGATTATTGGCACAAAGAGCCGGAACAGCCCTACAAATGCTCATTGTTGACGAAGGATTCGGAACTCAGGATGCGGAAGGATGCGATCGCTTAATTGCGGCAATTAATGCTATATCCGCCGATTTTGCCTGTATTTTGACTGTAACTCATATGCCCCAATTTAAAGAAGCTTTTCAACATCGCATCGAAGTCCGCAAAACCGAACAGGGTTCCCAATTGATGTTATTATCCTAGGAAAAATATTGATATAAATATGGAAAAAATTACGGTAACAGTAAAACTATTTGCTATTTATCAAGAAGTCTATCAAACTTCACAATTAAACCTCGAATTTCCTGCCCACACTTCCCTTACAGAAGTGTTAAACTATATTATAGCCCCCTATCCTCAATTAGAAAGATGGCGCGATGTTACTCGTTTTGGAGTTAATCTTCAGTTTGTTTCGGGAGAGAAAGTCCTCGAAAATGGCGATGAGATAGTTCTAATTCCCCCCGTTAGTGGTGGCTAAATGGAGATAGGGAAAATCACAAAAACTGCCACCTTTTTCCCTTTTTACTTTTTCCTTGATATCCCGTGTCTAACTGGCAAATTCCCCCATCGGTAACTCTTCCCCAAGAGTTTTTAAAAATAGTCCAAGACTACACCCCAGAGTCGGATGGCAGCGTCGTGGCACAAATATTATGGCATCGCGGTGTCCGGGATGGGGCGACTCTGCGGACGTTTCTGGATGAGAAAGCTTATCAGTCAAAAACTCCCTTTGATTTTGGGCAAGAAATGAACTTCGCCGTCAAAAGACTGGAAAAAGCCCTAAATAAAGGCGAAAAAGTGACTATTTGGGGTGATTTCGATGCCGATGGTGTCACCGCTACCAGTGTCCTCTGGGAAGGATTAGGGCAGTTTTTTCCACCCTATCAACAGTTAGATTATTACATACCCGATCGCCAAAAAGAATCCCACGGCCTCAATTGTCCAGGTATCGAGAAACTAGCGCATCAAGGAACCCGTTTAATCGTCACCTGTGACACGGGAAGCACGAATATCGCTGAAATTGACTATGCAAACGGTTTAGGCATCGATATTATCATCACCGATCATCATACCCTACCCGACGAGCGCCCCGAGGTGATTGCCCTGATTAATCCCCGCTACTTTGTGGAAACCCATCCTTTCTATCATCTTTCTGGGGTTGCTGTTGCTTATAAATTAGTGGAAGCGATGTATTTAACCCTAGCAGATATTCCCAGAAAACCCCTAGAAAATTTACTTGATTTAGTTGCGATTGGTTTAATTGCCGATTTAGTCAAATTGACGGGAGAATGTCGTTATTTAGCTCAAAAAGGTATGCAAAAACTGCAAAATACTCAGCGTTTAGGAGTTAAAAAATTACTCGAGTTATGTAACAAAACCGGAGATAGACCGATGGATATATCCTTCGGTATTGGACCGCGAATTAATGCCGTCAGTCGCATTTATGGCGATGCTAGATTTTGTGTGGAATTACTCACCAGTGAAGATGAAAAACGTTGTCACGAATTAGCTGAACAAGCGGAATTAGCCAACATTCGTCGCCAAGAAATCCAACGGGATATTATTAAACAAGTTCAGAAAAAACTAGAGAGAATTGATCTTTCCACCACTAATGTAATTATTTTAGATGATCCCCAATGGCTGGCGGGAATTTTAGGATTAGTTGCGGGACAAATTGCCCAAGAATACCAGCGACCAACAATTTTATTAAGTACCAGTGAACCACCTTTTGCTAAGGGTTCCGCTCGGTCAATTCGTGAGATCGATCTCTATCAATTAGTATCCTCTCAATCCCATCTTTTACATCGTTTTGGTGGTCATCCTTTGGCCGCTGGTTTAAGTTTAACCATAGAAAATTTACCCCTATTTATTGAGGGAATTAATCAACAGTTGCGACGCACAGGAATTGATTTAACTTCCCTTTCTTCCCAGATAGAAGTGGATGCAGTGGTCAGGGTTTCCCAATTGGGAAAAAGTCTATTTCGAGAATTAAAATTACTGGAACCCTGCGGGATGGGTAATCCGACACCGAAGCTATTAATTCAAAATTGTTATTTTCACAATCTTTGGCATAAAAATCTTGAGGATTTCA
This sequence comes from Microcystis sp. CS-574, assembly GCF_028329095.1. Lineage (NCBI taxonomy): Bacteria > Bacillati > Cyanobacteriota > Cyanophyceae > Chroococcales > Microcystaceae > Microcystis > Microcystis sp. CS-574. The sequence continues at coordinate 22,948 of NZ_JAQMSY010000142.1, read as the reverse complement.
AAGGCAAAAAAATCGCTTATCCCCGGACAACTTTTGATCTCTGGGATAGTTCAATCGAGCAGGGATTCCCCGGTATGTGGTGGGGTCATCAGAGAGACGAAATTGCTGTCGATACCCGTTATGATGCCGTAGTAGAATTGGATTTTAATACCTCCAAAAATCGCTATGAAGTGCGCTTAATTGCTCTGCAACTTTATCAACAAGAATCCTTAAGCTATGGCAATAAAAAAGATTTTTTAATCGACAATCGCAATCGAGAAATTAATCAAGAAGTTAACCAATTAAATCCCCTTTTTCTCCGGGAATGTCCCCGGGATTGGACAAAACTTTCTAGGGAATATCAACAGGCAATTTTACGCGATAAAAAGTTAGTTCTTGCCTATGCTAGTCCTTTAAAAAAATCCGCTCACACCTCATGGATAAACCTTGTGGGGATTGGGAAATATTTAGCTAGAACTAAAACCAGTATTTCCCGTCAACAATTACAAAACCGCTTAAACCTCAGTTATTATACCCTAGAATTAGGATTAGTTTCCCTAGCAGAAAATGGCTTTAAAGTCAAGAAAAATCAAGAAAATTTATCCTTTGAATTAGTCAATCATGAGGCAAAAATTAATAAGATTGAGCAATTTCTAGAAGCGGTGGCCTTAGAAAACTTTCTCCAGCAATACTTTGCTACTGTTCCTATAGAAATTCTGCAAACAATTCTCAATCATGAAGACTCGATCGATTTCTAATCATAACTCTTATTTACTGATAACTGATAACTGATTACTGATTACTGATTACTGATAACTCCTTGACCGAAGAATTTCGGAGGTTTTGCTAGGGTATAAACTTCCGTATTTTGTGCGATTGCTTGACGAATATAGAGAGGAGTTTGTAACATTCCTAGTAAAGTCATGCCATCAATTAAACGTAATCCTCCCGTAGTTGTATCGGTGATTAATTCATCCACCACATCGGGATCGGGACGAGTATTTAAAGGATGATTAGCACAAAGAGTAAAACCCCAAGGGGAACCATAACTAGGGGTGGGAGCGCAATAGGAATGAACGTAGGGAAAAACTGCTTTTAAAGTATTCACCAAACGAGCATGATACATCACCGAAGGAGGAGAAACCGGGCCAGATTGGACAACAACAATGCCATTTTCGGCCAAAACTCTTTGTAGTTTTTCAAAGTATTCTTTCGTGAATAGGGGGAAAGAAGGACCCTCTCCGATGGGATCAACCAGATCAGAAATAATAATATCCCATTGATCGTTAGTAGTGTCTAAAACTTCTAAAGCATCGGCCACAACTAACTCAAAACGAGGATCATCAAAAGTGCCTTGGTGCATTTCGGGAAGATGTTCCTTACAAGCTGCCACCACATCCCCATCGATATCGATCATCATCACTTTTTCGATTGTTTTCCAACGCAATAACTCCCGGGTTGTCGCACCTTCACCACCTCCCAGAATTAAAGCAGTTTTTGGTTCTTGGTGGGCAATCATTGCCGGTTGCACTAATGCTTCATGATAAATAAATTCATCCCCCGTACAAGATTGCCATTTCCCATCCAGTACCAAGGCTTTTCCATAGGCCCCCGACTCTACAATATACATCTCCTGAAAAGCGGTTTTTTTGTAGGCTAAAATCCGCGAAACCCCATGACTATAAATGTCCCAGGGGGTAATATATTCGTTAACCCATAGATCCGCTTTTAGTTCACTTCCTGCCATAACTAATCCTCCTTGGGGTGAAAAAGGCACGATCTATCATTATACAACAATTGACAAAATTCGATCGATAACCTGAAATTATCTCCCAGTCATCCCGAAGCTGCCGATAATCGATCGCTGAAAAACGTTAAGCTAGAAAAGATTAAGTAAGTAGTTATAATTAAATTGAAGATAGATTTTGCCTCTGATCCCCCCTGCCCCCCTTGATAAGGGGGGTGCCGATAGGCGGGGGGATCTCCCTTGATAAGGGGGGTGCCGATCCCCCCTTGATCCCCCGTTGATAAGGGGGGTATTTGATAATTTTTAACGCCTACCTACTTAGCGAACAGTAAACTTCTAGCCACTAACCTATGACCAAAAACGAGACTACCGAGAAAAAGATTTTTCTCCTAGATTTTGAAAAACCCCTCTACGAATTAGAATCCCGCATCGAACAGATTAAAGAATTAGCCCAAGAAAATAGCGTAGATGTCTCGGAACAAATTAGTCAACTAGACGAACGAGCTAATCAATTACGTCGTGAAATTTTTAGCAATCTCACCCCTTCCCAACGGCTACAATTAGCCCGTCATCCCCGGCGCCCCAGCACCCTAGATTATATTCAAGCCATCACCGATGAATGGTTCGAGTTACACGGGGATCGCGGTGGTTACGACGATCCCGCTCTTGTGGGTGGTGTTGCCCGTTTTAACGGTCGTCCCGTGGTGATTATCGGGCATCAAAAAGGCCGGGATACTAAGGATAATGTGGCTAGAAATTTCGGCATGGCTGCCCCCGGTGGTTATCGTAAAGCCATGCGTTTAATGGAACACGCTCATCAGTTTAATCAGCCAATTTTAACCTTTATTGACACCCCCGGCGCCTGGGCGGGGGTAGAAGCGGAAAAATTAGGTCAAGGAGAAGCGATCGCCTATAATCTTCGGGAGATGTTCCGTTTAGATGTGCCGATCATTTGTACTGTTATTGGCGAAGGTGGTTCGGGCGGTGCTTTGGGGATCGGTGTCGGTGATCGCCTGTTAATGTTAGAGCATTCTGTCTATACCGTGGCGACTCCCGAAGCTTGTGCAGCCATTCTCTGGAAAGATGCCAAAAAATCTGATAAAGCGGCAGTGGCCCTCAAAATTACCTCAAAAGATTTAAAAGAGTTAAATATTATCGATCAGATCGTTCCTGAACCCTCCAGAGGGGCCCATGCTGATCCGATTAAAGCGGCAGCCAATTTAAAAGCCGCTATTAGTGAAAATTTAGAGACTTTATCTTTGTTGACACCCCAACAACGACGCGAATCTCGTTATCAAAAATTCCGCAATTTAGGCGTATTTTTAGAAGCTACAGCTTAATCAGTGAGCAGTGAGCAGTGATCAGTGATCAGTTATCAGTTATCAGTTATCAGATGTGAGTTTTCAGTGATTAGTTTGTTTTGTAGATTTGGAAGATTTCAGCTTCAGCTTAAGGGTTGCACCGACAAAGCTATAATATTGATGGCAGGTTCAAGGACACACCAAATGAAACGGGACGAGGTGCTGGCAATTCTAGAGGCACACCGAGAACAGTTACAAAAACTAGGGGTGAAATCTTTGTCTTTATTTGGTTCAGTGGCAAGGGATGAAGCTGATGCCGATAGTGATGTAGATTTGTTAGTAGAATTCGATCGACAAGGTGGTTTTTTTCAACTTCTGCAAGTACAGTATTATTTAGAAGATATTCTGGGATGCTCTGTGGATTTAGGAACTCAGGATGCCTTAAGAGAACATTTACGAGAACCTGTGCTTGAGGAGCTGATCAATGCCTTCTAGAGATTGGCGACTTCGCCTTCAAGACATTTTAGAATCTATCAGTGAAATTGAACAGCGAACAAAGGCAATGACGTTTGAGGAATTTGCCAAGAATCAAACAAATATCAAAGCGGTTCTCTATGATTTTATTATTATCGGAGAAGCAACTAGAAATGTACCGAAGGAAATTCAGTCTCGCTATCCTCTTATTCCTTGGCGTTTAATGGCAGGAATGAGAAATGTTGCAACTCACGAATATTTTCAAGTTAATTTAAGTAGAATTTGGGCAACAATTCGAGAAGATTTGCCGACCTTAGTACCACAACTACAAGAAGTATTGTCAAGGGAAACAGACCCGGAATAGTTGCGGGGCATTTGTCATATTTATCGGGCAATTTAGCCTACTTTTGTGGTTTCTTTTTCGCTGGATTGGGAGGGTTTTAGTTTGCCCTTGATGGTTGAAGCTGCAGGGAGAGTAGCGAGGGTAAGGAGGACTTGAGTCCTACGCCCCCTCATAACAACTAATATGTAGTAATGTCGGGGCGCAATTGACACCATGATGTCGAGAGAGTCGATTAACTAGCGCTAACTTCAGCAGGATAAACGCTAACTTGACGGCGACTTTTATCCTTGTATTCAAATTTGACCACACCATCAATTAAAGCGAATAAAGTATCATCGCCACCACGACCAACATTTTTACCCGGGTGAACTTTAGTACCCCGTTGACGGATGAGAATATTTCCCGCTTTTACCACTTGACCACCGTAGCGCTTAACGCCTAGTCTCTGGGAACGAGAATCGCGTCCGTTGCGGGTACTACCCGTACCTTTCTTATGAGCCATAATTTCTCTCCAAATGCTTTTTTGATTCTAAAAGTTATTCTTCTTCATCGCCACTATCTTCTACAACTTCAGCGACGGAGGTAGCAGTGGCCACCAGGGTTTTACCGTTATAATTGATTGAATCAATCATAAAACGGGTAATTTCTTGACGATGACCGCGTTTTTTACGGGTTTTCTTTTTCGGGCGCATTTTATAGACAATAACTTTTTTGCCCCGACGATGTTGCATGACAGTCCCTTCCACGCTGGCCCCTTCGATAAAGGGCTGACCGATGCTAATATCATCCTCATCATGGATTAATAGCACTTTGTCGATGGTATGGGTACTTTGTTCATCAACGGGAAGAAGTTCGATATCGTAATAGCGACCAGGTTCCACCCGAATCTGTTTGCCACCGGTCTCAATAATTGCGTAACTCATGAATTTTCTGCGCTCGTTTTGCCGTACAGGTAGCTGAAAAAAATTCCAGCTTTTGTGCTAATGTCTTCACCTGATCCGAGCAGGAATTGACACGATTTACTATTGTCTAATATCTAGGGGGCAGTTGTCAAGCCTTTAGCCCACCGATTCGCTATATACTAAAAATAATCTTACGAAAAGCTCAATTAAACCGTTATGGAACAGTGGGAAAGCAGAGGACACCTGTTAACCGAACAAATTAACCCAAACAGCCTAAATTTAGACCAATTAAACCCGCTCGAATTGGTGGATCTCTTCAATCGCGAGGATGCCCAAACCCTAAAAGCGATCGCCATAGCCCGGCAAGAATTGGCCCTAGCAATCTCCCTGACCAGTCAAGCTCTGGCTAAGGGTGGTAGGCTCTTTTACATTGGGGCGGGAACCAGTGGCCGGCTGGGGGTTTTGGACGCGGCCGAATGTCCTCCCACCTTCTGCACTCCCCCGGAATTGGTACAGGGAATTATTGCCGGTGGAGCGGCGGCGCTGGTGCGTAGTTCCGAAGATTTGGAGGATAAAGCGGAAGATGGGGCGGCGATTATTGCCCAGCGAGAAATTCACGAATTAGACGTGGTAGTCGGGATTACCGCCGGGGGGACAACCCCCTACGTTCACGGGGCTTTACAGGCGGCAAAACAGCGAGGTGCGACGACGATTGCCATTAGTTGTGTCCCCGCCGAACAGGTGGAGATCGCCGTGGATGTGGATATCCGCTTATTGACCGGACCAGAACTTTTGGCTGGCTCCACCCGCCTGAAAGCGGGAACGGTGACGAAAATGGCTTTAAATATCCTTTCCACAGGGACAATGGTAATGTTAGGCAAGGTTTACGGCAACCAGATGGTCGATGTGGCTGTTACTAATCATAAACTCCATGACCGCGCCCTACGGATTATCTGCCACCTTAGCGATATTAGTCGTGAGGAAGCGGCAATTTTACTGGAAAAAAGTGGCCGCCGGGTTAAACTGGCTTTGTTAATGCAGAAAACGGGACTTTCGGCGGATTCAGGACAAGAATTGTTACAAAAACATCGGGGTCAATTACGGGCCGCTCTGCAAGCTTATAATCAAATTGATTGATAAAAACCTATTGATTTTGACTTTCCTATGGTTAATATTTCTTCGGAAATTGCTGCGGTCGCTGTTATTTTCCTCGTCGCTGGTGCTATCTTGACTTGGAGTTTTTATCGGTCTAAACCCTACGGCCAACTGGGAATTTTACCTTGGTTACAATCCTTGGTACTAATAGCTCCTTGGTTAATTTTTTTCGGGCTATTTGCGGCGGGAATTGCTCTCAATCTAGCGGTAATTCTCTTTTTACTGGTTGCTTCCACAATTATCTATATTTATTTAGGCAACCGTTTACGCTTACTGAAAACCAATCAGATAATTGAACCAAAAGTTAACCCAGCAGTTAGCCAGTCCGTTACTCCCCTAGAAACCCCGGCAGCGGTGACAGTAATTGTGCCGGATGTGATGCCAATTTCCGAACAGGATCTAAAAGTTATTCAGAGTATTTTTGGGATAGATACTTTTTTTGCCACCGAAACTATCTCTTTTCAGGAAGGGGCAATTTTTAAAGGCAATTTACGGGGAGAACCGGATATAGTTCACTCGCGCTTAACCCAGAAATTAAGTAATCATTTTGGTGATAAATATCGTTTATTTCTGGTGGAAGGAACCGAGGAAAAACCAGTGGTAATTATCCTTCCCAAAACTAATGATCCTAGTCCTGCAACTCTTGCTCAAAAAAATCTCTCTTTAGTTTTGTTAGTCGCTACCATTGTCACCAGCTTAGAAGCGGCGGGAATTTTATTAGGTTTTGATTTGTTTAGTAATTGGCAGAGATATCGAGAAGCAATTCCCCTCAGTTTGGGTTTATGGTCGGTATTAATTGCCCACGAAATTGGTCATCTAATTATCGCTAAACGCCATAATGTTCGTCTCAGTTTACCCTATTTTCTTCCCACTTGGCAGATTGGTTCTTTTGGGGCGATTACTCGTTTTGAATCTTTATTACCTAACCGCAGTGTCCTATTTGATATAGCTTTTGCTGGTCCTGCTTTGGGAGGTTTGGTTTCTTTAATCTTGTTAATTGTTGGACTGACTTTATCTAATTCTGCCAGCCTTTTTCAAATCCCTAGTACCTTTTTCCAAAGTTCAATTTTAGTGAGTTTTTTAGCGCGGATAGTTTTAGGTGACGAGTTACAAAATGCCGTTATCTCCGTGCATCCTTTAACTGTTATTGGTTGGTTAGGATTGGTGATTACTGCCCTTAATTTACTGCCCGCCGGACAGTTAGATGGTGGCAGAATTGTTCAGGCTATTTATGGTCGCAAAATTGCCCGCCGTACCACTGTGGCCACTTTGGTTATTTTGGGCATTATTTCCTTAGTTAATTCTAGCAATCCCATTCCTCTCTATTGGACAATTTTAGTCGCTTTTTTACAAAGAGAGTTGGAAAGACCTAGTTTAAACGAGTTGACCGAACCCGATGACACCCGCGCTGGTTGGGGTTTATTACTGCTCTTTTTAATGTTAGCGACTCTGATTCCTTTAAGCCCTAGTTTAGCGGGACGTTTAGGCATTGGTGGCTAAATACTTCCCCGAAATTCTTGCCATTGATTGCCGTCAAAAAAAAGCTTGACAAAAACTCAAGTCTTGACTTATTATTTTATTATAATGGGAATCCGCGTCCGCCTATAGACCCCTGATTTTTCGGTAAGATATAGCCCCCAGCATTTAGCCCTGGAGATTTGACTTTTGGAGTTGCTCAAAATGTCTAACGAAACTGTCACTTATTCCCTAGAAGCTGTCCTGACAAGAATTGAGGGGAAAATCGACTCTCTGGAAAAACGCCTTGACGAGAAAATCGACTCTCTGGAAAAACGTATTGACGAGAAAATCGACTCTCTGGAAAAACGTATTGATGAGAGATTTGACAAGATAGAAGACCGGTTAACTAAAGTAGAAATAGGACAGGCCGAACTCAAGGGAGAAATCAAAGCTCTGGATGAACGAGTAAGTACAAAAATCGAGGGATTAACTGCAAGGGTTGCCTATCAGGAATTCACCAATCGAGGGATTCTGATAGCATTGGTAGTCGCTATTTTAGGAGGTGCCGCTAAACTTTTTGGTTTTTTCCCTAATCCTTAGAAGTTGCCGGTAGCCGCACCTAGTAGATAGGCTCTTCCCAAAAATTTTTCCCTCATTACCCCGATCATCCGTTAGAATAGATTCAGAATTTAAGGATAAAACCTCATCTATGAATCCCGTTGTTTTGGTGCATGGTTTTCTGGACACTACGGCTGTTTTTAAACCGATGAGCGAGTATTTAAACTATCATGGTTGGCAGGTGCATAGTTTTAATCTAATTCCCAATCATGGTTACGAAAAGTTAGAAGTTTTAGCCGGTCAGGTGGACAATTATATCGAGAAAAACTTTGCTAAAGAGCAGAAAGTAGATCTGATTGGGTTTAGTATGGGAGGATTAATTACCCGCTACTACCTGCAAAGATTAGGAGGGGTGGCAAGAGTGCAACGTTACCTAAATATTTCTGCCCCGAATCGAGGCACTTTAACCGCATATAGTTTACCCTTAGATGGGATTAGACAAATGCAGCCAGGGAGTCAATTTCTAGAGGATTTAAATAAAGATTGTCAACAAATTTTAAATAAAATTAAAACCACAATTATCTGGACTCCCTACGATTTAATGATATTTCCTGCCCATAGTTCCCGTTTATCGGTGGGGAAAGAAATTTCGATTCCCGTATTGCTTCATGCTTGGATGGTCAAAGATAGCAAAGTTTTAACAACAATTAAAGAGACCTTATTAGAATAGAAATACTGGTTGTCTCCAACACTGGAACAAGGTCAAAATATTACCGACAAAAAAGTTAATTTTTATCAAAAAAGCTTGACTTAAGGTTATAATTGTGTTAGGCGATCAAATTCCCCAAGGTGTCACCATGTCCACTCAAGAACCCACCCTAACCGATGTTCTCAACGAACTGAAAAGCTTCCAAACAGCAGTAAATCAACGTTTTGAGGCGATAGATCTACGTTTTGAGGAAATAGACCAACGTTTTGATGCTATGGGGCAACGCTTTCAGGAAATAGACCAAAGATTAGACAAGCTCGACTATAAATTTGACACCTACGAAAAAGCCTCCGAGAAAGTGCTGAGATTGGCCACGACAATTATTATCGCAGCCGCCACCGTAGCGGTTTTACCCTCGGCCTTTCAGGCAATCGGTCCCCTATTAACCCAAATAATCGCCGCCAGCAATAACTAACTTGTGATCAACACTTGACGATTGCATGGTATGATAAAGGTTTTGGAACTATTGTTTTAGGTCAAGATCATGGCGAAACGAATGCAGGTTATCCTCAATCAAAAAGTCAGCAAATTAGGTGAAAATGGCGATGTGGTGGAAGTGGCACCCGGTTATGCCCGCAATTACCTTATTCCCCAAGGTGTGGCCGTTTTAGCCACCAAAGGCGCGATTAAACAGGCAGAATTTAGGAAAGAAAAAGAGCGTCAACGTCTCCTCGCCGAAAAACAAGAAGCGGAAACCAGAAAAACTGCGATCGAAAAACTCAGTCCCTACACCATCCCTAAACAGGTGGGTGAAAACGAGGCGATTTTCGGTACTGTCACCAGTCAAGATGTGGCTACGGTTATTCTAGAAAATGCCAAATTAGAAATTGATCGCCGTGGTATTACCGTTCCCGATATCGGTCAATTGGGAGTCTATAAAGTACAAGTCAAACTCCATCCCGAAGTTAGTGCCGATATCGAAATTAAAGTAATTGCACAATAAAAATTGTCGGGGCATAGTTATCAGTAATCAGTGAAAATTTATCAGAGCGATTAACTAGCTGATCGCTGATAGCTAATAGCCATTAAAATATCAAAAATTATGACTCATTCTACGGATATAAAAACCCTAGCACGCTGGATGGCGGCCGATTTTAGTAATCAAGAACAAGCTTTTGCTAATCCGCCTTTTTTTGCCCATATTCGCGTGTGTATGCGTCCTTTACCCGATGAATTACTGAAGGGAACCAGTTTATTTTTAGAGCAGGCCTACGATTTTATGCTCAATACTCCCTATCGTTTACGAGTATTTAAATTATCGGTAGTCGATGACCATATTGAACTAGAAAACTTTAAAGTTAAAGAGGAAGCTAACTTTTTTGGTGCTTCTAGAGAACCCCAGCGTCTCAAAAATCTCAGCTTAGAGTTATTAGAACCGATGCCGGGTTGTGATATGAATGTAACTTGGACAGGTAACAGTTTTAAAGGGGTGGTGAAACCGGGGAAACAATGTTTAGTCTTTCGCAAAGATAAAATGACTTATTTGGATAATAGTTTTGAAATTAGTGAACAGGGATTAATTAGCGTTGATCGCGGTTTAGATCCCGAAACCGATCAATTAGTCTGGGGTTCGATCGCCGGTCCCTTTGAGTTTGTGCGTCGCAGTAGTTTTGCTGAGGAAGTGTGAGAAAAATTCTCGGTTTTTAGCTATGAAAATCGCCACATGGAATGTCAACTCGATTCGCAGCCGACAAGATCAGGTAATTAATTGGTTACAACTCAATCCCGTTGAGGTTTTATGCTTGCAAGAAACCAAGGTAATTGATCGAGATTTTCCCAGAGAAGCTTTTGAATCTTTGGGTTATCATCTCTATATTTCTGGACAAAAAGCCTATAATGGTGTAGCGATTTTTAGCCAGAAACCCCTGGACGATATCACTGTGGGATTTAGTCCGATTATCGGCGAAAATTTAACGGGAGAACTAGACGAACAAAAACGTTTAATTACTGGAGTAATCGGCGATATTCGGATTATTAATCTCTACGTTCCTAATGGTTCTTCCCTAGATAGTGATAAATATATTTATAAGCTTAAATGGTTAGAAACTCTTAGGAAATATCTAGATAAAATTATTAATTCTCAACCCCAAGAATTATGTATCTGCGGTGATTTTAATATTGCCTTAGAAGATAAAGATATTTATGATCCCAAAGGCAAAGAAAATCATATTATGTCTTCAGCTAAAGAAAGAGAAGCTTTAGAAAAGGTCTTAGAAATTGGTTTACAAGATGCCTTTAGAAAATTCACCTCAGCAGCAGGACATTATAGTTGGTGGGATTATCGCAGCGGTGGTTTTGCTCGTAACCGAGGTTGGCGAATCGATCATCTTTATTTAACTCCTCAGCTATACGAAAAAGCCGTTAATTGTCTGATCGATCGAGAGCCCAGAAAACAAGAAAAACCTAGCGATCATACCCCCGTTATTCTCGAAATATAAGGCAAAAATAGCTAACTTCAAGGAGGGTTTTTTCGGCTGGTGACAGTAAGCAATCAAACCACAGAGAAGATTAACGCAAAAATTAACAGGACTGCGGTGGTGGGAATGTTCAATCCCAGAGATGTTCTTGAGTTGGTCAATAATAGTCTCGACAATAGAACGCTTACGGGATAAAAGCTGGTCATGAAGGCGGATTAAGCGATTTTTCAGGTTCCGTTTGGGTTTAGCAAAAAACTCAATATCCGTCGTCGACAGGACAGAAAAGAGCTTCTCGACTAGACATAGATGGGTTGGGGGTGCTGAGTTTATATATTTTTCAGCTTACTAGCCCCCGCCTTTTCTTTCCACCCTTATCCCGAACTGACGTTAATATAAATTGGGTTAGGGATAGGCCGAAACGCTGCTGCTATCCCAGCCAGTCAACCTGATTTTTTGGTGGAATTGATGGCAAAATCTTCTTAGCCTCAACTAACTTTAATCAAGCCCAACAATTTCTCCCTTACCGGCAATCACTTCGCCGATTTGGTAGGCATTAATCCCAGAGGATTGTAGTTGATTAATAGTCAATTGCGCCACATCTGATGGGACAATGATCACAAAACCGATACCCATATTAAAAGTATTAAACATGGCTTCGGCATTAACCGAACCCATCTGGGCTAACCAGTGAAAAATTGGCAAAACTGGCCAACTTTCGCGGTAAATCCGCACAGACTGCCCTTTACCCAAGCAGCGGGGCAAATTTTCCGGGATGCCACCCCCAGTAATGTGGGCCATGGCGTGAATATCTAACCCAGAGCGTAGCAGTTCTAGCACAGGTTTAACATAAAGTCTAGTGGGAGTTAACAAAACTTCACCTAAGCTAGAGCCGGCTAAAATTGCGGGGCAATCTTGCCAATTTAAGCCCTGGGTGTCGATAATCTTACGAACAAGACTAAAACCGTTACTGTGAACCCCACTACTGCCTAAACCGATAGCCACATCGCCGATTTGCACCTTACTGCCGTCGAGTAATTGACTTTTTTCGACAATACCGACGCAAAAACCCGCCAAATCGTACTCTCCCGCCGAATAAAACCCCGGCATCTCCGCCGTTTCCCCTCCCAAAAGAGTACAACCACTATCACGACAGGCACTAGCGATTCCCGATACCACCGCCGCTAACTGTGACGCTTCCAGTTTACCAGTGGCGAGATAATCCAAGAAAAATAAAGGTTCGGCCCCGGAGGTTAGGACATCGTTGACGCACATGGCCACCAGGTCAATTCCCACCGTATCATGGCAATTGAGACTATGGGCAATTTTCAGCTTGGTTCCCACACCATCAGTTCCCGATACTAACACCGGTTGCTGATAACCAGAAGGTAACTGAAAATAGCCGCCAAAACCGCCTAAACCGCCGATAACTTCGGGACGGAAGGTACTTTCCACATTTTGGCGAATTTTCTCGACGAAAGCGCGTCCCGCTTCCACATCCACGCCTGCTTCTTTATAATCCATGCCCAATTGACCGATTGTATCTCTCAAATTTTACCCAGATTTCAGTCCTATGGGAATTATGAGTTATAAATTATGAATTATGAATTATGGTTCTTCGGTTTGTCTTATGCAACGGACAGGGTTATAAGGAATGAAACTCTTACAGAGAAAGGCATTTGGCAATTTAGGCATTTGGCAATAAGCAAAGGAGAATAAATAATCAGTTTTTAATAACCAGATTTAGTAAGTAGTCGTGCAAAATTAATTTCCTAGTGAAGATAGGCAAGAGGCAAGAGGCAAGAGCGGGGTTAGATATGTGTAATTAATTTTGCTTAGGTACTTAGCAGGATTTCCCAAGGATTTTTACTGATCAGAGAAAGGTTAGAACTGGTCGTAAAGTGAAAGAGATAACTATTTTGGTTATCGTCATTTCAGATAAGTCTGATACAATCTAGACTGGTTGAATCCTTATGAACTCTGGCATTGATATTCTCAATCTGAATTGAAATGACTATATCTAGATCACCGACGGTCAAAATTCCCTTGACTGAATCGGGGATGCGCGGAGATTGTAACAAAAATTATCGATTTCTTGACAAAAAACACCGATCATGCTATCAACTGAACCTAAAATCAGCAATTCCGGACAAAAATATTTAGCCTATCAAGATTGTCTATCCCCGAATCAAACCCTGTTACCCCTGACAGCCAAGGTTAATAACCGCGATTGTCTAGAAATCGGTGGTTGCGATGTGACCACCCTAGTGGAACGTTTCGGTTCACCCTTGTATATTATCGATGAAGTCACCCTCCGCACTGCCTGTGGTCAATACCTGCAAGGTTTCCAGACCCATTATCCCGGAGAATCTAGGGTAATTTATGCCTCGAAAGCGTGGAATTGCCTGGCCGTATCGGCCGTGGTCGCTAGTGAAGGATTAGGTTTTGATGTGGTGTCGGCCGGAGAAATTCACACGGTGTTAACCGCTTTAGACCAGATCAATAAAACCGCTGTGCCAATATACTTTCATGGTAATAACAAATCGATCGCCGAATTAGAATACGCGATCGAGCATAACTGCATTATTATCGTTGATAACTGGCTAGAGTTAGAAAATCTGGTTAAATTAGGCGAAAATCGTCCTGATACCCCTATTCCGGTTCTATTGCGGTTAACCCCCGGTATCGAGTGCCACACCCACGAATACATTCGCACGGGTCACTTAGACAGTAAATTTGGTTTTGACCCCCATCAAATCGAAGCAGTATTTGACTATGTTTTAGCTCATCCGCAGCTGAATTGTCTGGGTTTACACGCTCACATCGGTTCCCAGATTTTTGAACGTCAACCCCACCAAGACTTAGCCTCTGTCTTGGCAGATTGGTTTAAATTAGGTTTAGAACGGGGTTTACCCCTAGAGCAATTAAACGTCGGTGGTGGTTTAGGGATTCGCTACCTTGAAAGTGATGACCCCCCAAGTATCGAGGAATGGGTACAAGCGGTGTCCTTAGCAGTGGCCAAAGCTTGTCAGGAAAGAGGTATCGCTTATCCGCTGCTTATTGCCGAACCGGGACGCTCTCTGATTGCCACCGCTTGCGTAACAGCCTATACAGTGGGTAATCGCAAAGAAATCCCCGAAATCCGCACCTATATCGCCGTCGATGGCGGAATGTCCGATAATCCCCGACCGATTACCTATCAATCGGTTTACCGGGCCGTGGTCGCCAATAAAATGAGTCAAGAATGTCAGGAAGTGGTGACAATAGCTGGAAAACATTGTGAATCTGGCGATATTCTAATTAAGGATATTGCGCTACCGAAAACCAACCCAGGGGATATTTTAGTGGTTTTAGCCACGGGGGCCTATAACTACAGTATGGCTTCTAATTACAACCGCTTACCCCGTCCGGCGGCGGTAATTGTCCAAAACGGAGAAGCTAATCTGATCCTTGAACGGGAAAACCTGGCGGATCTGCTGCGTCAAGACCGCTTACCCAATCGACTCTCCTTAATATAAACCTCATCGCTATTGTCCCCCCATGTCGGGTTTTTTTCTAGACCCTCGCCGGTTATTGTCCTGGATTCTCAGCCATGGTCTGTCATTCCTAGACTTTGGGTTAGTTCTCCTCCTTACCTATATGCTGCTGCTAATTATCGGCGAGCGGCGTACCTTTTGGATGGTGCGAGGACTAATCTACTTAATGCTGGCCTCGGTGATTAGCGATGCTCTAGGATTGCGCTTGCTGGGGTTAGTCCTAGAAAAATTGATTTTGGGGGCAGCTGTGGCGATCGCTGTGATTTTTCAGTCGGAATTCCGCCGTTTTTTAGAATTATTGGGCAAAGGTCAAGTGTGGGAATTATTTCAGAAAAGTTCCCCCACTCCCAAGACCGATAATGTCATTGATGAGTTAGTGGACGCGGTGAAGGATCTATCTCAAAATCGCACCGGTGCGCTGATGGTATTAGAAACCAGTGGCAATCTCGACACCAAGGTGTTTGTCAATCCGGGGGTGATGCTAAATGGCCAAGTATCTAAGGAATTAATTCAAACTATTTTTCAAACTAAAACTTTACTGCACGATGGAGCCGTATTTATTCGGGGCGATCGAGTGGTGGCCGCTGGTGTTATTCTACCCCTATCGGAGCGCAGTACCTCTAGGCAATTAGGCACCCGTCATCGGGCAGCCATGGGCATTACCGAAAGGCTAGATAATTGCATCTGTATTGTGGTTTCTGAGGAAACTGGCTCGATTTCCCTCGCGTCGGGGGGGAATTTGGATCGGCCTTTAACCAGTAGTAAACTAAAAGAGCTGCTCGAAGCGAAGTTTTCTCCGTCGGGAGAGGGGGAAGTGGTCGCACCGAGTTGGGGACGTTTAGGGCGTACAATTGGCTTAAAAGGCCGTCTAATCTTAGAAAAATTCTCCCGTTCGTCTAGCGCAACCCCCAAAGATAAAAAATGACTGTTAAACCGAGCTTGTCACCAGAATTACCTACGGATTTAGATAAAAACCGTTTGCCTCAGCACGTCGCAGTGATTATGGATGGGAACGGTCGTTGGGCGAAAAGTCGTGGTTTGCCACGGACTATGGGCCATCAACGGGGAGTAGATGCACTCAAAGACTTGCTGCGCTGTTGTGGTGAGTGGGGGATTCCCGCTTTAACCGCTTACGCTTTTTCTACGGAAAATTGGGGTCGTCCCCTTGAGGAAGTAGAATTTTTAATGACTCTACTCGAGCGGTTTTTGCAGCGGGAATTGCAAGAAATGATGCAGAAAAATGTCAAAATTCGCTTTATTGGTAATTTATCAGCCTTGCCAGAGTCTTTAAGACGGGAAATTGCTAAATCTCAAGCAGAAACTAGCAAAAATTCCGGTATTCAATTTACGGTGGCTGCTAGTTATGGTGGCCGAGAGGAGATCGTGCAAGCTTGTCAGGCGATCGCTCGTCAGGTGCAACAGGGTTTAGTCTCCCCAGAAGCGATCGATGAATCTCTCTTTGCACAGTATCTTTATACTGCTGGGATTCCTAACCCAGACCTGTTAATTCGCAGTGGTGGGGAAATGCGAATTAGTAATTTTTTACTATGGCAAATGGCCTACGCAGAAATCTACGTTACTGACACCCTCTGGCCCGATTTCGATCGAGTGCAATTTCACCGCGCTTTAAAAGATTATCAGGGTCGTCATCGTCGTTTTGGCAAATTATAAGGGCTACAGCCCAAATTTAGCGAAATAGCCCCTGTGGGGCAGTTAAAGGACAATTTTTGATTTTTCACTTTTCATCTTAAACTCCCTGAGACAACGGTTAAACCGTGACGGGGGCCGTTTGTGATCCTCTCCATTTCCCCAATACGGTAATCCGTAAATCGGCCAGAGCTAGACTTTTTCCCCGGCTAAAATAAAATAGGATGGAAAATAACTATCGACGATAAGCCGTTTTAAGATTATGGGATTCTTTGACTCAGAAGTGGTTCAACAGGAAGCTAGACAGCTATTTGAGGATTACCAGTCTCTCACACAACTGGGCAGCGAGTACGGGAAATTCGATCGAGAGGGTAAAATCATCTTTATCGATAGGATGGAGGAGTTAATGGAACGCTACAAGATATTTATGAAGCGTTTCGAGTTATCTGAGGATTTCTCCGCCCAAATGACCGTAGAACAGCTAAAAACCCAACTAGGTCAATTTGGCATGACTCCCCAAATGATGTTCGACCAAATGCAGCAAACCCTTGAGCGGATGAAGGCAGAAATTCGCTAAAATTGCCGATATTTATCGGGTATTGGCTGTCTTTTGCCCGATAATGCTCTCTCCAGTTTACTGCTCGGAAAATTGGGGTTTCTGCGGTTTTTCGAGAACGATGATCTAATAATTTTAAGTAGGTTAGCTGATGAACTCCAGGCCAGATTCACAGGAAAATATTGAGCCACCTCAGTATAGTGAAAAAACTAACCGTATTCAGGCAATCAGTCAACTGATTAAGGCGATCACCCCGTTAATTTGGGCTATAGTTGTTCTAGTGGTTATCGTGCCTCTTTTAGGGAAAATTTGGCTAGGAACTACCAGCAATGAACCGTTAAAAACTAGGGTTGCTACCGAAACTAACCTAGAGATTCCCATCACTATACCCCAAAAATCTAACAGTAAAATTGATCGAGAAATTAGCCAAGCTTTACAGACAGCGAGAGCCAATTCTCAAAACTTCGCCCTAGGAGAAATTGAGGGATGGGTGGAGGAGTTGATGACACGAGTAGATCAGGGTTTTTTGCCTTGGTATTTTAACTATTTCAATCAAAAACAATTTGAGGGTAAGGCCTTTTTAAGCGGATTATACTCCTCGATCGCTCACTGGGTCAATACAGATAATCCACCCCCGGAACAGGTGGTGGCAGAAAATTTGACCAAAACTATTCAAACCGAGTTTACTAAACGGGTAATTCGTCCCCAAGAAGCACAATTACGTCTAGAGAGAATTACTAGGGATGCTGTTAATTTATATGTCAATAATTTAAGCAATGAATTAGAGAATATTCAGGCCAGTTATCAAATTCCCCAAGGTAAATGGGATCGTTATCTTAGCGATATAGCCATAACAATTCAAGATACCGAGGGCAATATTTCTAACACATCAATTAAACTTTTAGTCGGTGGTGCCACTGCTTTGGGAGTTAAATCTCTCATCCCAGTGGTGAAAGTGGGCAGCACAGTTTATTTGTCCCTAGCGGGAAAAACCGGGGCGAAAATTGCCACTAAAACCGGTGGAGCAGTAGCGAGTAGTTTTGGCGCAGAATTAATCGATCCAATCGTGGGAATTGGTTTGATAGTTTGGGATTTATGGGACTATCAGCACACGGTAAACATTGAAAAACCGATTCTGCGGGATGCCATTTTTAATTATTTACAAGAAGTCAAATATGATCTAGTCAATAATCATCAAGGTAGCGTCCTTTCCTCTATTTATCAAATTGAAACCAGTGTCAATAAATCCCTAGGCAGAACCTAAATAAAATCATCTAAGTAGGTAGGCATTAAAAATTATCACATATCCCCCTTATCAAGGGGGGATTAAGGGGGGATCGACACCCCCCTTATCAAGGGGGGACTAAGGGGGGATCGAACCTAAAATCCATTTTTAATTTAATTATAACCAGCTACTTAATTCTAACTGCGCCACCGTAAAATTTGTGCTTTAATGGGGTTGACAAAATCCCGCTTTTCTGCTTGAGATTTTTCGTATTCTTGTTTGAGGCGATAATACCATTTGGCCTGGGTATCGGCATCATCAATTAACATCAAAGCTGGATGATAACTAAGTCCTTCCTGTTGTTTAATCACCACATCGCGATCCTGTTTGAGGAATTGTAGAGTTAAATAACGCAAAAGAGGGGTTAAAAATGCCAACCAAGGAATCGTATAGTATAAACTTTGATGGACTTCGCAGTGATTTTCATCGATGGGAGTAATTGCCGTAAAAGCACAGGCCAAATAGCGATCGCCTCGTAGTATTTCTGTACGCACCGAGGGCAATTCAAAAACAATTTCAATCGATACTTTATTACCCAAAATTTTATAGGGTTTCGCACTTACTGGCATATCATAGGGGGCAAGACGAAAACCGAGGGGAACAGGTTCGTATTGTTTTTCCTTGACCCGAAATTTGCGCGGACCGCTGCGCCACCACCAAGAAGTATGAACGTAGGGACCGTGGGCCGGATCCATCAATCCCACCACTGCATGGTCAATATTGCAGTCAAAAGTGATAGTTTCGGCTATTTTGGGGGTAAGTTTGCCAAAATCGGCAATAGTCGGCACAGGGGGCAGATTTTCTCGATTAATTTCTCTTTTTGAGTCTGCTGGAATAAACACCCAGATATGACCTTGTATTTCACGACAGGGATAACTGGTGACACAAATTCTGCTAATATCAAGGCGATCGTGTTCCGTTAATGAGGGAATCTCAGAACAAACGCCATCGCTAGTGTTAAATTTCCAGCCATGATAGCAACAGTACACCCCATCCCCTTCAATCCAACCATGGTGCAGCGGAATGCCACGATGGGGGCAAATGTCCCGCAATGCGAACACTTCTCCATCCTCTCTCCTGCCGACAACAATCGGTTCACCTAGCATTTTTTTGGCCATTAGCTGACCGGGTTTAAGTTTATTTGCCGGTGTGGCCACATACCAAAAGTCGCGCAGTAAGCTAGTCATAGGGTTTGTCTGGAGAGCTTCGATCGTTCATCCTATCATCAGAGATGAAGGTTATGACCAAGACTAGGGCAGATAATTTATGGACGTAACTGGATTCGAACCAGTGACCCCATCGATGTCAACGATGTACTCTAACCAACTGAGCTATACGTCCGCACGGATCGCTATTATAACACGATTGCTCCTAATTAGGCAAGCCCCTAGGCAGTAAATTGATAGCCAATTAACTTATAAATTAACTTGGCAGTGGTAAATTCCGAGACCACCGAATCACTAATCGGGGCCAATTCCATCACATCGCAGCCAATCACCTGATGAGTTTGGAAAAGACGACGGAGAAAGTTTAGGGTTTGATGCCAACTTAACCCCCCCGGTTCCGGTGTTCCCACCCCCGGAATTAAAGCGGGATCAATGCCATCCACGTCTATGGTTAAAAATACCTTCTCGGTGGTAATTTTGGCGATCGCTTTTTCGATCCAATTCGGATCACCGGCGATATCTCGATCCCAAATCACAGGAATCTGCTGTTTAGCGATTAATTCCGCTTCTTCCCGACAAATAGCCCGAATTCCCACGGGTAAGGTCGGTAAACCCATTTCTAACACCCGACGCATCACACAGGCGTGGTTATGGTGCGATCCTTCGTACTCAAAACGCATATCGCCATGAGCATCAATTTGAACCACCGTAAAAGGTTCCGATAAAGCTTGTCGATAAGCTTGTACTACTCCCGTGGTGATAGCGTGTTCACCCCCGACGGCGACGACAAATTTATCATCGGCAATTAAACGAGAAACTGTAGCTGTGGTGACGGCTAACATCTCCTCGGCGGACAATTGCGGTTGCTGACGGGTATCGGCGATCGCATCATGGGTATAGATGCCCACTTCTAAACAGGTTTCCCTCTTAAGTTCCTCGTCATAGGCTTCCAATTGTTGGGAAGCGGTAATCACCGCCGCCGGTCCGGTTTCACAACCCTTGCGATAGGTGGTGGTGGCCTCGTAGGGAATCGGCAGGATCACGGCCTTAGCTGTGGCGTAAGATGCGATCGCTTCACTCCCTAAAAATTGTTCGCTACCGGTGGCGCAAGACAATAACATGGGCAAGTCACAGAAAATTTTAGTCCAATTTTCCATTATAAATATTTTGACTATTTTTGTCTATCTCAACTGACCCAGACATATCTACTACAATAGCCAAAACCCCGTATCTATCAATAGATACATCCCTCGATTTCTCGCTCAAGATTGGTTTGTTGCGGGCGATAATCTGGACATATAGCCATCAGTTAGGCTGCTCCACACTGCTGTAACAAAAAACAATTATCCCCTGATAGCGATCGCTAAAGGTCGAATAATTATAAATTTTTGTCAAGGGGTGCGGTCAGATATAGGAGTCATCGCTAGAATAAGCCTAATTTGTCAGGAATTTAGTTACACAAGGTTTTTGGCAAGATGCTAATCTGGCTAACAAGCTTTTGGGGGTGATATAGGGAAAAGTTCTGGTGATTGCGCTTAAATGAAGTAATATACAGAAAGTTGACCCGTATCGTTACTCTGGAGAGTGTTATACAGAAATTTTCCGTGTAATATGTAGTTAGACCACAAAGCCAAAGCAATTGGTTTTTCAATGCAGAGTTTTGTCGTAGGGGGATCGAGTTTACATCCGCAAATAGTATAATTTGATTGATAAGAAGCCAAACATTTTTTACACTACTTGTCCGCCTTTTCACATCTTATGAAAATTGACCTAGGAAATTTTGATCTCACTCAGCTTCCATCCGCAGAGGATGATAACTTTGAATTCAAATCAAGTCGCACTTGTCTGGGAGACCTCAAGAAGAAACTAAGCTGTGCGGTATCTGCCTTTGCAAATTCTGGAGGTGGGTGTTTTATTGCTGGTGTGGACTCTCATGGTAATGCTGATAATGGCCTACATCTAAAAGATTTTGGAAGACAAGATTTACGCGACTGGGCTGATCAGATTGTTAATCAAGTAGAACCAGTTCCTAAATATGAGATTAAAATAATATCTGATTCAGTAGGACGAGGAGTCATTCAGTCCGATTCGGCTGTTTTGCTTGTTGCCGTTTATGAGAGCCACGCTGGGCCACACATGGCTCATGATAATTGCTATTACATTCGAGCAGGTGCTCATACAGTCAAAGCCAAGCATTTTATTGTTGATGCAATCTGGGCTAAAAGACATTTCTCCAAACCACGTTTAACACACTTATTTAGACTTAAACCAGAAAAAGAGCAGGCTATTCAACTTGGAATTCTTTCACTTACAGATGCCCCAGCAATTGAAGTCAAGGTTAATATTTCGCCCTTGCCCAAAATCATGAGTAATTTAGGAAATTTATTTCCTCTCCAAATATCTGTTATTGATCAAGATAATCCATTCTTTTTTGACGTGGCGACTCACTCTCAAGCAGATAAGCTTTTTGGAGAAAATGTACTACTTGAAGTAGAGTATAAGGATCTTTCTGGCCACTCTTATAATTACAATACTAGATTAGGAATTTCTGGTTCAGTACCACCTGTTACACTTACAATAAATGACGCTTCAGCAAAAATAGTAACAGCACTTGAATCAATTAACAAAGCTCTTTTGAAACTCGCAGTTCCGCACAAAAATATTGCTAAACCGAGCTTTCTACTGCCACAGCCTTCGGAAAGTGTATTTCTAAATATTGAGAGTCTAATTCCCGAACTTCTAGCAGATATGAGAAGTGATCTACAAAACTGTCCATTTGCTCGTCAGTTTATCATTATGAATAAGGGTGTAATGTATTGTGAAGATACCAATAACTTCACTCTCAAATATTACTTTGAGGATCATGCTTACCTTAGAAATAAGCTGAGAATTTTGGAGAATCAGGCGTTAGTTTATGAAATCACCTATAATGATGCTCCTCGTTTCGTAATTTCTGAAGAACTAGCTGCTTATCTAAGAAAACCTCAGACAGATTAGATGATATATAGCGTTTTTCAGTCTGCTGAGGTACAAAAGTTATGGGTTTTAGGCAAAAGGCAAGAGGCAAAAGGTAAGAAAAACAGGTGTACCTCACTAGCGTAGGAAACGCTATAGTTTAGGTGGGCGATCGTGGTTTATTTAATTGGTGGAGATGCGATCAAATTATTCCGTTATGCAACTGTAGTGTGATCGCCGATCTTGTCTGGTACGTTCCCTAATATGACTCCTACCGCTCCACAGATCGATTTTTGGGGAACGCACCATGCCTATTGATTGAAGCTGTAAGTCTAGGCGTTGCAGAATCAAGGTATGATACTAAATCCGTTGAGTACAGGCTAGTTATGAGGAGAGGCAAAAGGCAAGAGGTAAAAGGCAAAGGGGAATAAATAATCAGTTTTTAATAACCAGATTTAGTATGAATGCCAACTGTGCATCGTATCCAAAAGTTAGTTTGGGTCTAGCGGCAAGATGTAGGCAGAGTAGTCAAGTGAAGTGTCCCATGCCTGAGCCTCACCTTGTATTGTAAAGTTTTGTAAAAAATATATGCAAATGACTGCAAACAACTGCTAATATGGTTAGTACAAGTTTACGTTGCAGTTCACATGAAACTATCAGATTATGCTAAGAAAAAAGGGATCAGTTATGACACTGCTTGGAG
>NZ_JAQMSY010000012.1:0-14404 GCF_028329095.1 Microcystis sp. CS-574 | reverse complement strand
TCGTGTGGGTGACATCAATGCCCCGTTCCTGAAATAAACGCACAACCGCAGGCTCTACCATTTCTTCAACGAATCTGCCCCAGCGCGTTGTGAGGTTATTAACAGCTTTGGTCGTTTCTTGTACCTGTTTTTTTAATTCTTCCATCGTGCGATTAGCTTCCTCTCTGCGACGATCAGCTTCGGCACTGCGGCGATCAGCTTCGGCACTGCGGCGATCAGCTTCGGCACTGCGGCGATCAGCTTCCTTTTGAAACTCGGCAAATTGGGCCTCAGTTCTTTCAAATAACTTGTAAATATCGGCGATCGTTACAGCGTCTGACATAGGAAGATTCTTCAAGCTTGAGGAGTCTAGTCCCATTCTAGCGACTTAGCCCAGAAAAAATGTCCCTAACTTCTCATCCGTGTTTTTTCAATCAATTATTGACTATCAACTAATCAGCGATCGCAGTTCAAGGGGAAGGGGTCAAAGGTCAAAAGGCGATCGCGGTCAATGGATAATAGGCAATTGACAATGGATAATTATCAACCGAAGCTCATGCGGCCATGGACTACTATTTTGATTATCAGGAAGAAATTGACCTGGAAATCACCCAAGAATGGGATCAGGTACAAATTAGCATGACGCAAATAGCTAAATCACTTTTTACAGCAGGGTGAAAGAAGTGACTTTTCCCCCCTTCCCCCGAATGTACCCCGTAACTGATATAAGTAGAGATGTAGGTCTATAACCAAAATTGCCGCATCAGTTCGGTTAGGTGACTGTTTTTCGCTTGTCTAGGAGGGTAGATATGCTCAACGAATTAATTTATGAAGGATTAGGTTTAAGTGCTGTTTTCGGAGGACTATTCCTCTGGTCGCGCTCTAGTCTCGTCAGCAAAAATACCGCCCTTTTAGCTGCACAAGCGCAATTACAGCAAAGTAACTCAGATTTGTTGGTTCAAGTCAAGGGTTTAGACGTGGCGCAATCAGATTTAAAAGACGAAAATCAGCAGCTGCACGCCAAAATCATTCACATAGAACAACATTACGCCCAATTACAGCACAAAGCTACGGATTTAGAAAATTCTCTCCAGTCCCTCCAGCAAGCTGTCCAGATAGGTGAGAGTGAAATCGAACAACTGAAAACCACCGCTAAGGACATAGAAGCGGAGAAAGCTGGTTTTATGGAGCAGTTAGAGGCAGAAAAAGCCCAAATTACTAGCCTAGAAGCACAGATTCAAACTTTAGAGCAGCAAAAAGGCGAAATTAACCGTCAATTTGATTTGACCAAAAAACAGACCACCTCTCTCTATAGTCAAATTCAGACCCTAGAACAGGATAAAGCTCTCTTACAGCAAGATATAGAAAAAGCCGAGGAATTAAGGGCGAAAGTGGCCGATTTAGAGCATAAAAACCAAGAATTAAGCGATTTAGCTGCTCAAATTCCCAACTTGCAAGGTCAAATTCAAACCTTAGAACAGAATCTGGCTCACCAAACAGAACAGTATGAGCGAGGACAGCAGGAAATAGCCAGCTTACAGGGTCAAATTACTGGGTTAGAGCAGCAAAAAAAGTCTCTCAGCGAAGATTTAGCCGTAAGTCAAACTCGATCGCTCTCTTTAGGTCAAGAATGCGACAATTTAACTATAAAACTGCAAGAAACCGTCGCTCAAGTGACCGCCATAACCGCGGAAAAGGACAGTCTCGGCGCTCATCTCGAAGCAGCTAAACTGGAGTTACAAGCTTTAGAAGTCCAGAAAGGGGAATTATCGGCAGAATTAACCACTGCTGCCGAAAAAATTGCTGATTTAGAAGGGCAATTACAGGAATTAACCCAGTTACCCCAACAATTGGCTGATTCTCAGGCAAAAATTGCTGATTTAGAAGGGCAATTACAGGAATTAACCCAGTTACCCCAACAATTGGCTGATTCTCAGGCAAAAATTGTCCATTTAGAAGGGCAATTACAGGAATTAACCCAGTTACCGCAACAGCTAGAAACCTATCGGGAAAATATTTCTAATTTAGAGATTCAACTACATCAATTAAGTGCCGAAAAAGACCAATTGGAAGCCACAACTTCCCGTCATATCGAGGAATTAAGCCAACAAAATCGCCAACTAACTGAAGGTTTAGAAGCCCAAAAAATGGCGGCTAAAGCTTTAGAAAAGGAAAAAATTAAGTTTGAGGGCGAGTTAGCAACTAAGCAAGCAGAAATCGCCGCTTTAGTGGTTAAAATTCAAAACCTACAGCAAGAAATAGACGATTTCTCTAAACAAACTGCTCCCATTATTACTAATGAACCGGAAGCAATTATTAGTGAAACCCCTGTGGTAGAAGAACCAAAAACCCCCCCGGTGATGGCCAAGGAAACTCCGGTAGTAGCAACAGAAAAAATCCCGGTTGCCGACACAAGTTTAGAAGTGCAACCAGCAGCAAAGATAGTCCAGACGAGTCAAGAATCCGCAGAAAATCCCCTAAGGGGAAAAACCGTAGTTATACTAGGAACCTTCAGCAAAATCAGTCGCGAGCAAGCGAAATCATTGATTATTAATGTCGGTGGTACTGTTACCGGTTCCCCCAGTGCGAATACTGATTATATTCTCCTCGGTAAAGCTCCCGGTGAGAAACTCAAAAAGGCTCAAAAATTAGGCATTAAAACCCTTTCAGAAGCCCAATTTCTGCAAATGGTAGAATCCTAAAACAGTTATCAGTTATCAGTTATCAGTTATCAGATTTTAGTTTTCAGTTAACTGTTTACTGTTCACTGAAAATATACCCCACTTCATAATTCATAATTCATAATTCATAATTCCCTTTCCCTTGATTACCAAAATTATGAGTCAAAAAATTGCCTTTTTAGGATTAGGAGTAATGGGAGCGCCGATGACAGCTAATCTTGTCCGTCAGGGTTTTGCTGTCAATGCTTGGAATCGTACCCCAGAGGCGCCGGGGATAACCATTGCTGGGGCATCAGGTGCGAACATTTGTTCTAATATTGCCGCCGCCGTCAGGGATGCCGAGATTGTCTTTACCTGCGTCGGGGATGTGCCTGACGTGGAAGCGGTAATTTTAGGACCGGGGGGTGTCGTGGAATCGGCAGCGGTGGGAACTCTGGTGGTGGATATGAGTACCATTGGCTCTCAAGCCGCTAGGATGATTGGTAAAAAGCTAGAGGAAAATAATCTCCGTTTTCTCGATGCTCCCGTCTCTGGGGGCGATATTGGGGCGAAAAACGGCACTTTAACTATTATGGTGGGAGGGAAAGAAGCGGATTTTCAGACTTGTTTGCCCTGTTTTCAAGCCATGGGTAAAACTATTCGCTGGTGTGGCGAAATCGGCAACGGACAAGCGGTAAAACTCTGTAATCAAGTCTTGGGGGCGGTTCACATGGTGGCGCTGTGTGAGGCTCTAAAAATGGCAAAAATTCAAGGATTAGACCCCAATTTAGTCATAGAAGTCTGTAAAACGGGGGCGGCGGGTTCTTGGGCGTTGGAAAATTTGGGACCAAAAATCCTCGCCCAAGATTTACAGCCAGCTTTTATGATTGAACATATTTTAAAAGATTTGCGATTAGTCAAAGAAACTGCCCAGACAGCCGGGGAAATTCTGCCCGGGACAGATTTAGCGGAAACTCTATTTAAAGTAGTAGCGGAATTGGACGAAGGCAAGGGAATTAAACAGGGAACCCAAGCGATGATTCGTGCCTACGATTAAGCATTTTGTTGACGATAAATATCATCGGTACGGGCAGCCATGATAAAATCATTTTGATGTAATCCCCCCACGTCATGGGTCCACCAAGAAACGGTAACTTTACCCCATTCTGTCAATAAAGCTGGGTGATGGCCTTCTTTTTCCGCCGCTTCTCCCACGGCATTAGTAAAGGCAATTGCCCCTTGAAAATTGGCAAATTTATAGAGTTTTTGCAGACGGGGAATACCCTCGTATTCTAAGAGATTCCAATCGGGAATTTTAGCCTGTAAAGCGGTAATTTCTTCGGCAGTGATAGGAGAAGAACCCGATTGATAAGGTTGACATTTTTGTTGGGCAAGTTCGGTCATAGGGGTATCAATCTAGATTTTTTACCTTTATTATAGAGGAAAATCCCCCAGAGAAATTTTTTATTCTTCCTCTGACTCTGGAGAACTCACCCAAGGGGTAGAAGATTCGGCAGCTTTCGGGAAAGAAAAAGATTTTTTCGGAGCAGAAGGCAATAATTCCAATTGTCGATTACCGGTTTTATAGCTAGTTTTATTTTTCTGCTCTCCCCGTCGTCGTTGGGAGGTTTTTTCCTCCGTGGTATTTTCGGCTATCACTTCATACAAAATCGCCCGTTTATCCTCTTGTTGGCCTTTTCTTAACACCCGTCCTAAACGCTGAATATATTCCCTAGTGGAACCGGTTCCCGATAAAATAATCGCGATGCGTGCTTCTGGCACATCAACCCCTTCATTGAGAACATGGGAAGTCACCAGAATTTTGTATTCTCCCTGACGAAAACGGGTCAGGATTTCATGGCGTTCTTTCACGGGAGTTTGATGGGTTATGGCAGGTATTAAAAAGCTCTCGGAAATGCGGTAAACTGTGGCATTATCGTTGGTAAAAATTAAAATTGGTTCCGGATAGTGTTCACAGATTAACTCGGCTAAAACCCGCAATTTTCCCTGGGTTCCAGAGGATATTTCCTTCGACTCCCGGTGCGCTAACATGGCCCGGCGCCCTTCGCTACTTCTGGCACTAATCATGACAAATTTTTGCCAACCATCTAAACCAGACAAACTGAGATTATTGTTTCTTAAAAAATCATTGCGAATTTTAATCGCTTCTTGATATTTTTCCTGTTCTTTGGCAGATAGTTTCACTTTAATTTGAATTATTTCATGATCCGCTAGGGCTTTTCCTGACAAGTCTTGGGGACTTTTTTGATAAACAATTGTACCAATAAGATAATCTAAATCCTGATGACTACCATCACCGCGATCTGGTGTTGCTGTTAAGCCTAAACGATAGGGCGCGATCGAATCTTCCGCTATTTTCCGAAAGAAATCCGATGGTAAATGATGACATTCATCAAAAATCAAAAAAGCGTAACGATTGCCAAGAGTTTCTGAATAAATTGCCGCACTTTGATAGGTGGCGATTAAAATAGCACTATTATCCTTAGAACCTCCCCCTAATAATCCCACCTCGGCATCGGGAAAAGCCGCCAACATCTGGGCATACCACTGGTGCATTAAATCAATAGTCGGCACGATAATTAAGGTGCTGCGGGGAGTCGATTGTAGTGCCAATTGGGCAAGATAGGTTTTACCAGCAGCGGTGGGAAGGACGATAACACCCCTTCTCTGGGATTTTTTCCAAGCGATTAACGCTTCCGTTTGGTGGGGGTAGGGTTCCCGTTCAAAACTGGCAATTAATTCTAAATTGTTAAAAGCTTTTGCTTCATCTTGGAAGTTAATGCCCTCCTCCTGTAGGGTTTCCACGAGAGGACGATAATGAATGGCCAAAATGCGAAATCTTTCGATACGATCATCCCAAGTGGCAAAATCTAGCCATTTTTTCCCTTTTGGTGGTGGATGGAGAATTAAGGTTCCTCGCTCATATTTGAGGGTGGGTAAGCGCATTTTTCAGTTATCAGTAAACAGTTATCAGTAAACAGAACGTAGGTTGGGTTGAAGCATGAAACCCAACGCCCGCTCATGTTACGCTACCCCTAACCCATCCTACAAATAATTGTGCCTCCCTACTTATCAGTAAACAGTAAACAGTAAACAGTATAAGTGAACTGAAAACTTACATCTGATAACTGATAACTGATAACTGATAACTGATTCAAGGCTGACGGCGGCAAGATAGCTTAGTTACATATTGATCGGGCTAAAAAAATAGAGTGTGAATTAACACACTCTCAGCATATCGAAACAGCCAAAGTTTGGCAATAGATTAAATCTTTTCGGTTAGCTTAGTCAGAACGCGATTGGAACGTTCCACAAAAGCTTGCATTCCCTCGGCATCAAATCCTTTTTGAGCGATTAAAGCTAAATCATAAACGTGCTGACAGAGCATTTTCGCTAATTGCGCCGATGGAGATTCGCCACTACCAGTAACAATACTTCCCTGACTAATCTGGAGAATCTGTTGAATTAAGGGATGATTAGTATTAATCATCAGAATGTGTTCTTCGGGGAAAGCCATGGCTTTTTGTTGCATCATTGCCGTCATTTCCTGTAAGCGTCGCATCGCTTCTGGAAGTAAGACAATTGCCGGGGGAGTACCTTGGGGATCATCGGATTTCAAGGCTTCAGTTTTGATATTGATGCGGGAATTATCGAGAGCTTTGGCGAAGATTTCTTTGATCAATTCAGCCCGGGTTTTATTACTACCGGGATCGATAATTTCACTAGCTTGATCCTGTTCGAGCAGCGTCGAGTCTAATTCAGAATCAACCCGGGTGAATTTCACATCGGAGTATTCTCTTTCTAGGAAAGGAATAAAGTAATTAGTATCGATGAAAGAATCAAAGAAGAGGATCTCTAACCCTTGATTTTTGTAGAGTTCAACGTAGGTGGATTGGCTACGAGGATCGGTACAGTAAAAAACTCGATTTTCGTGGCGTTCTTTATGGCGTTCCAGGTAGGCTTTGAGAGTAGTATAACCTTCCTGTTCGATCGCTTCTAGGGGAGTTTTCGCCGTTGCTTCTTGCCATGCGTCACCTTCGGCGGTTTGCACTTCCACTTGTACCGCAGTTTCTGGGGTTTTGTAGGTAGTGCGATAGATTAAAATATCTTCTACCTGCTGTTTAAATTTATCCTCTTTTAAGGAACCAAATTTAATAAAAGTTCCCACATCTTCCCAACAACGAATATATTCTTTTGCGTCTTCGTTGTAGAGAGATTTGAGGCGATCAGCAATTTTTTTGGCAATAAAATCGGCAATACGGCGAACGGTGCGATCTTTGGTTAAAGCACTTCGAGACACATTTAAAGGAATATCTGGACTATCGATAACTCCTCGCAAGGGGATCAGGAAATCGGGAATAATTTCCTCACAATGATCGCTGACAAAAACCTGATTACAGAATAACTTTAATTGTCCTTTTGAGACATCCACATCCGGTCTGAGTTTGGGAAAATAAAGAATGCCATTGAGCAAGAAAGGATAATCGGTATTCAGATGTACCCAGAGTAAAGGTTCTTCTTGGAAAGGATAGAGATAACGATAGAATTCTAGGTAGTCTTCTTTCGTCAGATTTTGAGGAGATTCTTTCCATAAAGCCCGTTGTTGATTAATCACTTCCCCATCAATTTTAATGGGAACGGGCATAAAATCTGAGTAGGTTTTGACTAACTGGCGAATGCGGGCAGGTTCTAAATATTCCCCTTCCTCATCCATTAAAGTTAGGGTGATAGTGGTGCCGATTTGGCTGCGGGAAGAATCGGTTAATTCAAACTCTGGAGAACCATCACAGCACCAATGGACAGGGGTAGCACCTTCCTGATAGGAAAGAGTATCAATTTCTACCTTTTTAGCCACCATAAAAGCCGAGTAAAAACCTAGGCCAAAATGACCGATTAAATCGTTGGCTGATTTTTGGTATTTATTGATAAATTCTTCCGCACTGGAAAAGGCAACTTGGTTAATATATTTCTTGATTTCTTCCGCCGTCATCCCGATCCCATTATCGGTAATTGATAGGGTACGATTTTCTTTATCGATGGCGAGATTAATTTCTGGTTCGGGGACTTCTCCTCTCGCTTCTCCTGCTAAGGAAGCCATTTTTAATTTCGAGATGGCATCAACACTATTAGATATCAATTCCCGCAGAAAAATTTCATGGTCAGTGTAGAGGGATTTTTTGATAATAGGGAAGATATTCTCGGTATGAATCGTGATATTACCTTTTTCGAGTACCGTCATACGTTCAATCACTAAGGGTTTGACTATTCTAACTTTTTTATTTTGCTCGATAATGGCACCATTGATCACAGAGCGATTGCCCAACTTCCTCTAGGGTGATAACCGTACCGATAAAGGGATTTAACGGCAGCGGGGCGATTTCTAGAACTCGAACGCAAAAATCGCGGTTATTGATGACTTTTTGACTTTTGCAAGCGGTTGGTTGAGATTTGCCGATTGAGCCAGAATTGCAGTAGCTCTACTTTTCACTTTGCAGATATCCCTCAATCAAAATATCGGGATTGAGATAATTAACCGTGACATTTTCTAACTGTAAAGCTTGGCTCATTAGCTGGAAACCTAAATCACCCACGGCAGTAGGTGCCTTGATTCCCCCGATGATCTTGGGCGCAATAAAAGCGATAATTTTTTGTACCATGCCCTCAGCGATCGCCGCTGCACTTAAACCGCCGCCGCACTCCCACAAAACCTGACAAAATCCCCTCTGATAAAGATTTTCCATCACTAAAGTGGGTGTCACCTCGGTGAGTTCGATCACTTCCACGCCTTTTATTAATAATTGTTGCTTAAGCTTGACATTAGCATCAATTTGTGTATAGACAAGGGTGGGAAATTGACTGGTATCCCAAAGATGAGCGGAGGGTGGTAAATCGAGCGATCGAGTCATGACCACGCGCAGGGGATTATGATCAGAGAGGCCGTGAGTGGTGAGGTGGGGATTATCTTGACGGACAGTGCTACCGCCGACGATAATCGCATCACAGACCGATCGCAATTGATGGACTATTTGGCGAGAAGCGGGGCTAGTAATCCAGGCGCTATGACCGCTAGTGGCGGCAATTTTGCCATCGAGAGTCATGGCATATTTGAGGATACCGAAGGGTTTTTTAGCGGTGATGCGATGGATAAAACCCTGATTGAGTTGACGACATTCGGACTCCTCCACTCCCACCAGCGTCTCGATGCCTGCCGATTCTAATCTTTGAATGCCTTTCCCCGCCACCAGGGGATTAGGATCGATCATCCCCACCACCACTTTTTTAATGCCTGCTTGCACAATTGCCTCGCTACAGGGGGGAGTACGTCCATAGTGGTTACAGGGTTCAAGATTGACGTATAAAGTGGCACCACGGGCTTTTTCTGCTGCCTGTCTCAGGGCGAAAACTTCTGCATGGGGTTGTCCGGCCTCTGGGTGAAAACCTTCGCCGATAATTGTCCCCTCTTGAACAATCACAGAACCCACCAAAGGATTAGGAGAAGTTCGCCCCAAGGCTTGCCTAGCAAGGGTTAGACATCTTTGCATCATTTTGCGATCGAATTCCGTTGCCCGGGCCATGGTTGATTTCTCCAAAGGAGGGGAGACTTTATCAGTGATCAGTAAACAGTAATCGGTGGTCAGTGGGAAGCTTTTTTCAGTGTTGCCAAAGGCACGGCGTAGCCGTCCAGTAAACAGTAATCAGTGAACGGAAAACTCACATCTGATAACTGATAACTTCTCTACTATTGTTATTTTAAAGTGAAACGTATCAGAGGATACAGAAATCTCAAATAAAAAAAAACAAAGATCAAAAAACATTGACTACTCACACCTCAAGATAAATCCCTAGCTGTTTGGTCTTCTGAAATGATTGACCTCTGTTCCTAGGATTTAGCGTTTGAACGGACATAATTGCTCGGTAATTATTTTCAACAGTAATGAATCGACCTACTAACTCAAAAAAGTAAATGAATTAACGATGAAACGAATTGCTCGAAAATCTGGGGAACTTGTCGGTTTATTACCGAAAATTAACCCTGTCTGGTTAGCCTGTGTTCCTTTGTCCGCGATTATTTTTGTGGTTTGGAACACAGCCGTACAGGCCCAAGATGCGAAACCCCTAACCCCCGAAGATGTCCAAAACGCCCTTAATACAATCTGGGTTTTGATTGCCGCTATCCTCGTGATCTTTATGAATGCGGGTTTTGCGATGCTAGAAACGGGATTCTGTCGTCAGAAAAACGCCGTTAACGTTCTGGCCAAAAACCTGATCGTTTTCGCCCTCTCCACCATATCATTTTGGGCGATCGGTTTCTCCCTGATGTTTGGGTCTGTCAGTAACGAATTTTTCGGTACAGGAGGTTGGTTCCTTAGCAGTAGCGATCCCGCCACCTACGTTATGCCTGCCTCTTTGCCCACCTCGGTGTTCTTCCTGTTCCAAGTAGCTTTCGCGGGAACGGCGGCAACCATTGTATCTGGGGCGGTGGCAGAACGGATTAAATTCGTCGATTTCCTCGTTTTTAGCTTAATTATCGTCGGTATCATGTACCCGATCACCGGTCACTGGGTTTGGGGTGGCGGTTGGTTAGCTGACCTTGGTTTTAAAGACTTCGCTGGTTCGACGGTGGTTCACTCGGTGGGTGGTTGGTCTGCTTTAACCGGGGCGGCAATTCTCGGGCCGAGAATGGGTAAATACATCAACGGTCGCACCAGTGCCTTACCCGGCCATAACATGAGTATCGCGACCTTGGGTTGTTTAATTCTCTGGATTGGCTGGTTCGGTTTTAACCCCGGCTCTACTTTGGCAGTTAATGAAACTGTACCCTATATCGCTGTCACCACTAACCTCGCCGGGGCCGCGGGTGGCATTGCCGCTACCTTTACCGCTTGGGCGAAAGATGGTAAACCTGACCTTTCGATGATTATTAACGGTATTCTCGCCGGTTTAGTAGCCGTTACTGCCGGTTGTGATGGTGTATCCTATTGGTCGGCGGCAATCATCGGTTTAATTGCCGGTGTAGTCGTGGTTTACTCGGTGTCTTTCTTCGATAACCTGAAAATTGATGACCCCGTGGGTGCGACTTCCGTTCACCTCGTCTGTGGTGTGTTTGGAACTTTAGCCGTCGGTATCTTCAACAAAGATGCGGGTTTAATCACCGGTCAATTCCAACTGTTTATTAACCAAATTATCGGAATTGTGGCAGTAGGGGCATTTACCGTGATTGTCAGTGGTATTGTTTGGACAATCCTTAAGGCTACCCTCGGTATTCGTGTTACTCCCGAAGAAGAAATGGAAGGTTTGGATGTGGGTGAACACGGAATGGAAGCCTATAGCGGTTTCGTCAAGGAGTCCGATATCGTTACTGGTGGCTATTATGCTTCCAGTGTTGACATGGAAACGCCCAGCAGTCGTTAGGGTGAACCTTGTAAAGATAGATTAATTAGATCCCCGACAAAGTTAAAGAGAAAAGGAAGAAGGCCTCGCCCCGATGCGATCGGTGGCTATAATTAGCTTCTAAACCTTTTCTCTTTCGGTTTTTTGTCTCTTTCCAGACAGAAAAAATTAATCTTGCTACTAGGCACCAACCGTCAATGAAAAAGATCGTAGGAATAACCATGCTTTTGCTGGGACTGGGATTCAATTTCGGAGTTGCCCCGGTTTTTGCGGAAACCGTCGCCGCCGCTCCCCCCAATCCGATTAGTGCTGGAGATACAGCTTGGATGCTGATCTCGTCGGCTTTAGTTTTATTAATGACCCCCGGACTGGCTTTTTTTTATGGGGGTTTAGTACGTTCGCGTAACGTCCTCAACACCATGATGATGAGTTTGGTAGCCATGGGCGTAATTGGTGTAACTTGGGTGCTTTGGGGTTATAGTCTCGCTTTTGATGTCACCCCGGGTAAAAGTGGTTTTGGTGAAGGGATTGAAGCTTTTATCGGTGGTCTGGATTGGATTTTTCTCAACGGAGTCACCGCCGCCGCACCTGACAATATCGGTTATGCACCCACCGTTCCCCATCAAGTGTTTATGGTCTATCAGATGATGTTCGCCATCATCACCCCGGCTTTAATTTCGGGGGCGATCGTAGAACGGGTCAACTTTAAGGCCTATTTTTGGTTTTTACTGCTTTGGTCCACCTTTATCTATTCTCCCCTAGCTCACTGGGTTTGGGGTAAGGGTTGGTTGGCAGCCACTGGGGCGCTGGATTTCGCCGGTGGAACCGTTGTTCACGTTAGTTCCGGGATTTCCGCACTGGTGGCCGCTTGGGTAATCGGTCCGCGGCGTAGTTTTGGAACTCAAACCTATGCACCCCATAATGTGCCGTTTGTTCTCCTCGGTATCGGTTTACTCTGGTTTGGTTGGTTTGGTTTTAATGGGGGTAGCGCACTTTCCTCTAGTTCCCTAGCCACCACAGCTTTTGTTAATACCACGATCGCCGCTTCGGCCGGGGGTTTGACATGGATGTTTATAGAATGGATTTTACGCGGTAAACCGACGGCGATCGGTATTGCTAGTGGATTTTTGGGGGGATTAGTGGGTATTACTCCCGCTGCCGGCTATGTGCTGCCGATTGGGGCGATTCTGATTGGTTCGATCACTGCCCTTAGTTGTTTTTTTGCGGTTAGTCTCCGAGCAAAATTGCGCTTTGATGACTCTTTGGATACCTATCCCGTCCATGGTGTGGGTGGGACAATAGGGGCAATCCTTACGGGGGTTTTTGCGACTAAATCGGTTAATTCCTTCGGTAATGACGGTTTACTATTTGGCAACCCCGGCTTAGTTTGGACGCAATTTGTTGGCGTTGCCGCTACTTATATCTTTGCTGCCGTGGGTACTTTTGTCATCCTGAAAGTTCTCAGTTTATTCATGGATTTGCGGGTTAAACCGAATACGGAAGCAGAAGGTTTGGATGTGCCTCAACACGGAGAGGAAGCCTACGGACAGGAATTCGAGTTTGGTAGCAGCTTTTCCTACCAAGAAAATCCTCCTAGCACAAATCCTCGAGAAAATTATTAGCGATTCAATCGGCTATCAGTCCGGCTAACAGAGGCGAAATTTCGTCTCTGTGGAACTTGGCTGAACAATCAAAAAAAAAGAACGGGTCTGCTTCTAGATGATACTAAATCTGGTTATTAAAAACTGATTATTTATTCCCCCTTTTGCCTCTTGCCTTTCCTGATATGTAGCCTATACTCAACGGATTTAGTATGAGATGAGGTTTCAACCCCTCACACATTGCGCCAATACCAGCGAGTAACATCGGTTAAAAACTGTTTGACTCTGGGAGGAGGGGTTATTTTTAATCCTAGCCATTGATAGGGAAGTTCTCCTACTACATGATATTTCTTAGAGATGTTCATATTTGTCGGTAACTCCATTCCCCAGCGTTTAAAACTAGCGGCGCAATTTTCTGTGATTTCACCGCGACTGGTGCTTTCCCCATACACGGCTATATTCTTGTCCACAATTAATTGTCTTTCTCCCACTAACTTTGTAATTCTGAAACTATCCATTTCCTTAGCAACAAATGGTCGATGAGGAAAACTTTCAAAAACTCTTCTCAAAGCTTTTACTTTTATGAATTGATGAGACCAGATATCCGGGAGAGTATCTGCTTGAGAAAATACCGTTTCTCGTAAAACGACTTGCTTTTTAGGGGTGAGAATCTTGACTCCTTCTTGAATAAATTTGTCGCTTTTAAAGTAACCACCTTTAAGGTGGCGCAGGCAGAGAACTGTTAGGAGATCGGACTCGGTGTTATTGATAACAAAATTGTAGATATCATTAGCTGCCTCTTCTTGAATTCGGATCAGGTAACGATCATCCATGCACCAATAAATCCATTCTTCATCAGGCAAGTCTTTTAAGAGATTTAAAACCGTATCCCTGATCTTGGAACAGTCCATCGGAATTAACTCCACTTTATCGCCATATTTTGCTAAGTTCTCAGGATAATTGTCGTAGGGAACACGAAAAGTAAAAGGATTACTTGGCCACAATTTTTGATAAGTATAAATCATGTGATCAGCAAATTTAATGTACTTATCGCAGGTCAAAACGATCGCTTTCATAAATGATTCTTAGTCCTGAATAGTTTTTTAGTTTTAGCTGTTACCCTTACGGAGCGACTAATTATAGGATTATCACCAGCAAATTTACAGCAAAGCTGTCCATTTGTCAATACTTTTGGTATCCTAGTCTTGAAAAAACAGAGAGCGGCACTCAAGAAGGCCGTTGATTCTCTCCATCAACTGGCAATTTTAGCGATTATTACTGACAATAATCAATAATTTTGTAAGCTAGGTAACTCAGCAATTGTGTAGGTGGGTCTGCCTTTAACTTCCTCGTAAATTCTGCCGACATATTCCCCTAGTATTCCGATGCTAATTAGCTGTACAGAACCCAGAAAAAATATACTGACAGAGGATTATATGAAAATATTGTTAGAGACAATTGATAAATATTCTCATAAAATCTGGTTTTGGTCGTTGGACAGGAACAAGATTAGCCACCTATCTGAAAGAACAGAAACGAATCGAGTTAAGTAGCTGGTTATAATTAAATTAAAAATGGATTTTAGGTTCGATCCCCCCTGCCCCCCTTGATCTATCCATTAGTCACATCTTTCTTAACATAAAATTTGACAAAAAGAGAAAAGTGTGCAAGATGGCTCAAGGGGGTTCTATGGGGGGACTAATTTGATGAGATAGTTTCCAAGTCTGGCTGATATCATGTAACCTTCGCAGT
>NZ_JAQMSY010000141.1:0-11096 GCF_028329095.1 Microcystis sp. CS-574 | reverse complement strand
GGTGTGGGGTGTGGGGTGTGGGGTTTTATCGATTTTCAGGTGGTCAACTACCTAATTTTCAGGGAAAAAGTCCAGGAATTTTCCCCCCGATCACCCCAATGGCTGGCACTTTTTGAGGGGAAAAAAGTCTAAAAGTCTTATCCAACAAGGTTTTTAGATTTATTCAGCAAACCCTAGATAGTCAACAGCTTAACTGATCACTGATAACTGATCACTGATAACTGATCACTGATCACTGATTTGGCATAAGGGGACTCGACAGCTTTTAGCCGATGAATTTAACTTTTCTTAACCTAAGCCTAAACTGGCGAGGGGAGAGGGTTTCGCTATATATAAAAAATTGTCATCCTCGATACAGCAAAAAATCTCTTTTGTCCCCTTATAGGTTAGAGTATAGTTATTGATAAGACTTTTTTGTAGATCTTGCAGGAAATCTCCCATGAGTGCCATAACTTTCTCCACCGCTCCCACCGCTTACTCTATCAGGATGATTAAGGACGAAGTCCGTCAGATGGTAGAACAGGGGGTAGTGAGCAGACACCAACCGATCTACACCCTCTGTCAGTTCATTCCCCCTCGGGAGTGGGTTTGTGTTGAATGTGAACTAGAACGGTGTGACTACCTTCTCAGGGATCAAATTGGTGACTTAATCGCCTCGGAATCTTGGGATAATGACTAAACTCCCGTTTGCCGATCTGGGTAAAAATCGGACCAATCAGAAATTTATCAGCCTTGTCCACTCTATATAACTATTATAATTCAGCCCTAGTCATTTCTGGGGCTGAAACTATGGGGAGAGAGGGGGATAATTGTTAAGAAACAAGAATTTTTGGCAAGATTTAGCCAAGTTAGTTTAAAAGTTGCCGATTGCCAAGGGACGCTATCTCTAACATCCCCAAGTTTTCCCTAACTTAAAATCAGTAGTTGGCGCTGTTGTAAAGAACGCACACCAGTTAATCCTAAACCAACTTGAGCATCGATTGCTCCCACGGTTAAACGACCATCGCAAGCTTGTAGAAAATCAAATTCTCTCTCCGAGAGATTAACTGGCCGATAATCGTAATCTAGAACACTTGCACTAGGCCAACCATAAAGACAGGGATGAACTTCGGCCACTGCATTCTCTAGGACTTGATCCCGGGACCAATCGGCAGTCAGAATCGGTGGTTTAGCGAGGAAAAATTCATAGTGGGTGATTTCTGGATCTAATAATTCCGTCAAGCGATAACGTTCCCTTTCCCCTAAATTTTGCGCTCTAGCCATCAATTCGGGGGATTTACCCAATAAACGCTCTAATTGCCAGTAGGAAGGGTTAGAAAAGCCAATAAAAGCTAATCCTGACGCATCAATCAGTTGAAAGAGGGTATCGATATTATAGTCCACTTCCCGGGGGTGAACGTACATATCAGCGAAGGATTCATCGCGATGATTTTCCATTGACCAACGCTCTTTTTCCCGTTTCAAAATGCGATTATTTTCTGGTAGAGAGGCAAAAATCTTTCGGCCGACAGCGACCCCATCTTTATAATCCCCGCGTCGGTCTCCTTGCAAAAGTGCGATCGCAGATTGCATTAACTGGATTTCCCAGCGTCCCAATTGTGCATAGACGAAAATATGCAGCAGACCACCGGGGGCCAGTTTTTGCGCGAGGGATTGAATACCTTTAATCGGGTCCGGGAGATGGTGCAGCACCCCGACGCAGTTAATTAAATCAAATTCTCCGGGGAGATTGGTGGCCGATTCGAGGGGTAAATGGTGAAAATCCAGAGAACCTCGGTGTTTTGGTGCGACTCCCGAACGATTACAGCGTTCTTTGGCAATTTCTAGGGCTTTTTCACTGATATCTATAGCGACTATATTAGCAAAAGGGTTGAGCGCGAGCAGATATTCGGTTCCCGCACCAGTACCACAACCCGCATCGAGAATGCGGATATCCTCTCGTTCAGGTTTACGATGACAACAAAAGTTATAGGCAGCAATCCAATTCCAGCGCCAATTGTAACCGGGAGGAGGTTCATCTAGGAGCGGTTCGGGGGGGAAAGGATAGGTATTGTAGAGACGTTGTACAGCAGTGCGAATAGTAGCGTCGTCGGACATGAAAATTGGCAGAGTTTAGGATAACACTCGATCGATTGTCTCACAGACGGCAGCGATCGGGAAAGTCAGCCGGGGTTTTTTTGAGTTGGTCGAGGGTAAATGATAAATAATCATTATGACTATCCGGTTCTGTGCCAAAATTAGATATTATTTCTTTGGTCGATATTTTTTTCTATTCCTTGTCCTACTGTCTCTTAACCCTATCTAAGTTTTACTGGCAATTATTGGAGAGTCATTCTCTAACAATTATCTCAAATATAAGCAAATCTTGCCGATACAAAAAACCATGAGAATTAAGTCTATAAAGCTTATTAATTATCGAGGTGCAGTCAGTTTAAACATCGACTTTCATCGGCAATTAAACGTATTTATAGGAGTTAATGGTGCTGGAAAATCCACCATTTTAGACAGTTTGGCTATTATGCTTTCATGGTTAGTTAATCGCCTAAAAAATACTAATGCCAGTGGACGACTTCCAGAGATTAACGAAACCGAGATTAATAATGGTCAGTGGACGGCTATAATTGAAATCACTGGGGTGACGGAAGATAGTCAAGAGATTACTTGGAAAATAGTAAAAACTAGGACTGGATATATCCACGCTGGAGAAC
The DNA here is from genome assembly GCF_028329095.1 of Microcystis sp. CS-574. NCBI lineage: Bacteria > Bacillati > Cyanobacteriota > Cyanophyceae > Chroococcales > Microcystaceae > Microcystis > Microcystis sp. CS-574. Next base: position 8,388 of record NZ_JAQMSY010000141.1, on the reverse strand, counting down.
GGAGTAATTTTAGCCAATTAAATGAATACACTCAACAAATACAACGACAAATTACTGAACATCAAGGACAAATTAACCTACCTTTATTTGTTTATTATTCTGTTAATCGAGCAGTGCTGGATATACCCTTAAAAATTAAAACAAAACATCAATTTGAATCTCTAAGTGCCTACGAAAATGCTTTAACCAGTGGATCAGATTTTCGCACTTTTTTTGAATGGTTTCGCGAGCGCGAAGATTTAGAAAATGAAAATAGAAAATATCAGGATTATCTAATTAAACCAGAAGGTTTTTGTTTTCCTGATCCCCAATTGGAAGCGGTTCGGGAAACGATCGAACGTTTTCTACCGGATTTTAGTAATCTTAGCGTCCGTCGTAATCCCTTGAGAATGGAAGTAACAAAAAAGAATAAAATAGTTACTGTTAATCAACTTTCTGATGGAGAAAAATGTCTGATTGCTATGCTTGGAGATTTAGCTCGAAGAATGGCGATTGCTAATCCTCAAAATCCTGATCCCTTAACGGGTACTGGTGTTATTATCATTGACGAAATTGATTTACATTTACATCCTCAATGGCAAAGATTTGTAGTACCTAAATTACTAGAAGTTTTTCCTAACTGTCAATTTTTTATTTCCACCCATTCTCCTAATATTATCACTCATGTTCAACCAGAAAGTTTACACTTCATGGAACAAACAGAAATGGGAATAAAAATTCATCCCGTGCAGGAGTCCTACGGCAAAAATGTTGATCGAATTTTAGAAGATTTGATGGGATTAGAGACAACTCGTCCCAAGGAAATCGCTGAAGCTTTGAAAGATATCTATGAACAAATTTCTCAAAATCAATTAGAGGCAGCTAAAAATAAAATCAATGATCTCAGAGCTAAAATTCAAGATGATCCAGAATTAATTAAAGCTGAAGTTATTATTCGACGCAAGGAAATTATCGGAAAATGAAGTATATTAGAAAAAGACAAGAACCACCAGAGTTTAAGAATTGGAAAGAGCAAGCTAACTCAGATTGGCAGCCCGACTTTAGAAATTTAGCGGGAAACCCAAAAGAAATACTAATTAAAGCTTTGATGACAGAACAGGGGGAAATATGTTGTTATTGTGAAAGTCGATTGATTGATGGTAAATGGCATATAGAACATTTTAAACCTCAGAGTGATCCCAGTGTTGATCCCCTAGATTATGCCAATTTGCTATGTTCCTGTCAGGCAAATCTTAAGTCTGGTGAACCTCGGCACTGTGGTAATCTAAAAGATAACTGGTTTGATGAAAATCTCTTAATCTCTCCACTTAATCCCGATTGTGAGTCTCACTTTGCCTTTAACTATGATGGTACAATTAAACCTGCACAAGAAGATGATCAAAAAGCAATTAATACTATCGAAAAGTTGGGATTAAACCTCAATAAAATCAACGACTTTCGTCAGAAAGCCATCGAACCTTTTTTGGATGAGGAGATAGATAATGCTCAATTAAAAGTTTTTGTCAATGGATATTTATGCTTAGATGATCAACAAAGATACAATCCTTTCTGGACAACAATCAAATATTTGTTCAGCGATTTAATTGAATAATCTTTCCTTTACAAAAATACAAGAATTATTATAAAAGTTTAGATAAACCAGAAAAAATATAAAGTCTTATGAAGATTATTCAAGAATTATCTCAAAAGTCAACAATTGATGAGATTCTGGCGAGACAATGGGGATGGGGGGGGTGAATCAGCCTTTCCCAAGTTGAACAGAGATTGTTGTCGAGAGTCGGAGAGAAAAGCAATGAATATCAAGGATACATTACACGATTTTGTCCAGTACCTAACAGAGGCTTTCGCTCGCATTTTTAGTCCCAACAATGACGAATATCCCGATGTGGGGATGCAGCCTTTTGATGCTGAACCTTACCATGCTCCCAAGGGTAATTCTTAACTAAAAATGACGGATAACTGCTTTGAGATAAAAGTTATGGGTAGGGATGATAACCCTACCTGATTTTATAGAATCCATTTGGTATCTTAGGATACAGCTAATCGTCCTAGTAGAAGTCGAAGAAAACAGAGATGAATTTTGGTAGTGGAGTGTTCTAAAGTGCGCTCAAAATTTTTGACTAAAGATTGGCAGCGTTCCATCCAAGAATTACTTCTTTCAATCACCCATCGAGTTTTTACAGGTATGAATCCTGATCAACCCTTCTCCGCTTTTTCGGTTTTTGACGGTTTTGGAGACAGTTTAAACTGAATTTTAGTGGTTCTTCCGAACTTACACTGTAGAAAATTCCTCAAGCTCCCTCTCTGCAGAGCAATGCTGTAAAGTTGATAAATATCAATCTAACAAAAACTCAAAGCCTTAGTGTACAAGCTTTACAAGCATGAGTTGTTGATAGTTTTATATGACAGGTTCGGTAGAGCCAGTTTCATAGAGTGGAAACGGGAATATAATCGCTAACGTCTCCCGTAACCACACCACCACGCTGTCCGTCAATACTGAGCGGAACATCACCCACGATGGTGATTCGTTGCACCCGACGGGGGCGATCGCCATAGTCCGCAATCGCGTAATGCTGGGTAGAACGATTATCCCAAAAAGCGATATCCCCCACTTGCCAACGCCAACGCACTGTATTTTCCGGACGGGTGACGTAGGATTGCAAAAGTTTTAGGGTATCGAAAGAATCCTCTGAAGAAAGTCCTTTAATACGACGGGCGAAGGATCCTAATACCAGTGATCGCTCACCAGATTCAGTATGGACGCGCACCGCCGGATGGATAGCCTCATAAATTGTCGATTGGAAAACCTTGGCGTAATCCCTTTTGGATTGGGAAATATCAACCGTAGAAGCGGCATAATCCGAGTGATTGGTATGAACGACCCACAGATGCTCAGCTAAGGCTTTCAAATGGGGTGGCAAATCTTCATATCCTGTCACCGTATTAGCCCACATCGTATCCCCTCCATATTGCGGAATAATAACCGCACGTAAAATCGAGCCTAATGGCGGTCGTTCTACAAAAGTAACGTCGGTATGCCAAAGATCCGTATAGGCATGGTGTCGCCGATAATCTAAATCAAAAATTTCAGGGTAATCCGTTAAGTAACCCGGTACAGTGGGGTGAGCTTTCGTCAACTCGCCAAAACGACGGGCAAAAGCGATGTGACCCTTTTCGTCTAAGGTTTGTTGTCGAAAAAAAATAACTTTGTATTGAATCAACGCCTTACGGATCTCCGCGATTAGATCATCGCTCGGATTTTGACTCAGATCGATGCCAACGATCTCGGCTCCAATTCGCCCGGCGATCGGTTCAATATTGAAATAGTTGAAACCCATAGATTTATCCTCTAGTTCCTAGTTCTCACCGTCTCAGATCGGTGACTTAAATACGAAAAATGCAAGAGCAAATGTGGCGATAACGGGATGTCTTTTAGAAAGTAAACGTGGTTCTGACTGTCCCGATGATCCCGTCGGGATTTCCCGCATCCTGGTTAGGCGCGGTGATCCAGATCACCCCCGGCGTGATCGAGATATTCTTTGTCAATTGGTACTTATAAAACGCCTCCAGATGGAGCGAGAGATCGTTCGGGCTAGTATCTCCCCGATACGGCTCTGCGCCCACCATGAGACCGCCTAAATTACCCTCTTTGCCCAGATCGGGAAAGCCGAGTCCTAGCGCATAGTACCAGATATCGGCACTACCGGAACCGCTAGTCCTTCGGGCGTTGGTGTAACCGAAGAAACCGTTAAGAATGACGTAGGGGTTAAACTGGAAGAAACCCGAAACCCCGTAGGAGTTCGAGGAAACCGGCCCGTTAAAGGGCGCGTTCGCGGGAGCCGTACCGATTTTCGCCCCTCCCGTGCCGAAGTCGAAGAGCGGTCCGTCCGGTTGATAAGCGTGGACATAGGTGAGCGCAATACCCGCGTTCGCGCCGGGCAACCAAGCTAGTTGGAACAGGGTGTTATATTCCCCGTTAAATAAACCGTTTCCCGGATTGGGGTTTCCCGATGTATCGTCTCCCGCCAGATAGCCGGCGCTAATGGTAAACTGTTTGCCGATGTTGTAATTTAGACCGACTCCCGAACCCCCGCCGAGGGTGTAGACGGGATTGAATTGGGCGAAGATACTGAGGGCTTTCCGGCCGTTCGTCCCTCCCCCGATCACGGGGTTAAGAGTCGGGGCGAAATCCCACCAGCGACCGCTATAGGCTGGGAGATAGACGTACAGATCGCCCACCGGAAACTCGTAGGCGAGCCAGTCGAGGACGATATCGTTGCCGTTCCCCGCCGGGAGGTTAAAGGTTTGGTTGCCCTGGGCGTTATTGGGGAATCCGGGGAGTCGCAATCGGGTCGTACTACTGGCCGCCAATCGGACGGTTAAGAGGTCTTTTCCAGTAAAGCTAGACTCCAAGGATAGACGAACCCGATCTTGAAACACAAGGTTACTTCCCTGTATCGAACCTTGGAACGCGTCGGTCAGGGCAAAGATTGCTTCTCCCTTCAGTTTTGTCGTCGTCGAGAATTGATGATTTTCTAGAAAAGCGGTGCGCTGTTCGAGATTGTCGATCCTGGCACCCAAGGCCGCCAACTCGGCGGCGAATTCCTCCGCCAATCGGTTAAGCCGAACGATATCCTCGCGGGCGATCGCTACATTTTCCTGAAGTAACCGCTCGATCGTGTTCAGACAGGCGTTTAAGCCCGCGGCGAACTCCCATCGCGTTAAGGCTCGATCGCCCCGAAAGGTTCTGTCGGGATAGCCGACGATACAGCCGTACCGTTCCACTAATTGTTGCAGTGCTTGATAGGCCCACGCACTCGGCGATACGTCCCGCAATTGGGAAACCGAAGTGATCTGGGCCATCGGCGGCTGGTTTTCTAAAAATTTTTCCTCGGCCTGCGACGAATTTGCGCTCGCGAGGGCTATCCCGACCAAAACCGAACCCGAAAATAATCGAACTAGAAATCCCTCGAACATACTTATAGACTCCTTCACCGCAAATTAAATACAGTAAGTTGATAGGCATACTATATTTATTGATTGATCGAGGAGTATGACACAAATTTCCGAGCGGCGCAAGTTTTGTCAGGATATCCAGACTCTTCGCTAGGTCGTTCCATTAGTTATTATCTATGGCTGCCCGTTTACTTTTTTGTCCGTTACTTAATTAAGGTATAAATGACAACCTTGCATCCAGCTAAAAGTCATTCTGGGTATGAATTTTAAAATTCTATAAAAGAAAATTTATGTCTGAAACCAGCAACGCCAGAAATATTTGTCAAGTACAATTTATACAAAATTATATGAGTTTATTTTGATCAACAAACTTGACTTTTTTGGTCTGCTTGCCGTAGGATAATGAAATCTCGATAGACTAGCTAACTTTACGAATTTGTGATTAGGCTACACGAGAGAAATTAGCAGTAGTTCGATCATTTCTTTCCGAGAAATGATCGCTCTTTTCCTATTAGCCGCGAGGGAGTTGTATGGTTTTGAAACCGGAAAAGACACCCACCCGAAATCCTTCTCGAAAATCCCCGATCTATCGTTTTCTGACTCCGGAGCGAGCGATCTCTCTGGGAGCGGTGCTGCTGATCTTCGCCCTCTGGTATCTCAGTACGTCTTTAGGCTGGGCTAATCCCCTGTTTCTCCCAACGCCTGCAGCGGTTTGGTCGGCATTTGTCGATATTCTGCAAAGTGGCTACAAGGGCCACTCGCTTCTCTATCACCTTTTTCAGAGTATGTACCGACTGATGGCGGCGCTAGTGCTGGCGACTGTTACCGCCATCCCCCTGGGTATGTTATGCGGTTTCTCCAAACCGATCCGAGCAGCCCTTGACCCAATTATCGAGTTCTACCGACCGCTACCCCCCCTCGCTTACTACACCCTGTTAGTCATCTGGTTAGGCATCGAGAATCCGTCGAAAGTCGCCCTGTTATTCTTGGCCGCCTTCGCCCCACTTTTTCTAGCGGTGGTTTCCGGGGTGGAACGGATCTCGATCGACCGAATCAACGGCGCACGATCCCTCGGCGCTTCCGGCTGGCAGTTATTTTTCTATGTCATTTTCCCCTCCTGCTTGCCGGAAATCTTCACCGGATTGCGAACGGCGATCGGGGTTTCCTATTCCACCCTAGTGGCGGCCGAAATGGTGGCCGCTGCTTCGGGTATCGGTTGGATGGTACTTGATGCCAGTAAATTTCTCCGCAGCGATGTTATTTTCGTCGGCATTATCATCATGGGGTTAATCGCCATAGCGATCGACGCAGTGATCCGTTGGATAGAGAAAACCCAATTGCCCTGGATCGGTCGGGATGCCTGAGTTTTTTTCTTAGTGATTGTAACGAGATATCTTATGTTAATCAAACGTCGAGAAGTATTGTTAGGTTTGTTGGGCGCGAGTGTACCTGTGATCCTCTCTAGCTGTGTCGGCGAGAAGACAGGAAGTTCTTCCTCTTCGTCCCCCGCCACGACCGGAACACTTCCGGAAAAAATCCGCATCGGCTATCAGGTGATCCCCAATCCCGAACTACTGGCGAAAGCCTTGGGACTGGCGGACAAAGCCTTTCCTGATGCCAAGGTAGAATACATCAGCTTCGATTCGGGACGGGACGTGAACACGGCGATCGCCGCCAAAGGAATCGATTTCGGGGCGTTGGGAACAGTCCCCGCCAGCGTGGGTATCGCCAGTGGATTACCCTATCAGGTGTATTTTATCCTCGACGTGATCGGCGCGGCGGAGGCGTTGATCGTGAAGAAAGACATCAAGTCGATCGCCGATCTCAAGGGCAAAAAAGTGGCCACTCCCTTTGGTTCCACTGCTCATTTCTCCTTGGAATCCCTACTGGCGCTGGAAAATATTCCCGAGAAGGAGTTGAATATCTTAGATTTACAACCCCCAGATATCGTCGCCGCTTGGCAGCGGGGGGATATCGATGCGAGTTACGTCTGGCAACCGAATCTCAGTAAACTTCAGAAAGACGGGGGAACGGTGCTGATCTCCTCGGCCGATCTGGCTAAAAAAGGCATTGTCACGGCGGATCTCGGGGTAGTGCGAACGGAATTCGCCGGACAGTACCCCGACGTGGTGAAGCGATATATCGCCGTGTTGGATGAGGCGGTTAAGACATACCGGAGCGATCCGGAAAACGCGATCAAAGCTTTAGCTAAAGAACTGAATATCACGCCGGAGGAAACGGCCGCCGCGGTCAAAGAGTTGATCTGGTTGGATTCGAGCGAACAGCAATCGCCGAAATATCTGGGGACGACCGACAATCCCGGTGACTTCGCCAGAATCCTTAAGGAATCGGCAGATTTCGCGGTCAACCAGAAAAAAATCACCAGCGCGCCCGATCTGGCTACCTTTCAAAAAAGCCTCCTTACCAAAGCCCTCTAGTTTCTGAAAGTCCATGAGTTACTCTTTTGCTGCGAAAACTATCTCCGATACCCCGAGGCGAGAAGTGATGATTTGCGAACTAGCCAATGTCGGTGTTACCTTCGGCTCAGGTAGCGAAGGAAATGAAGTCTTGCGGGACATTAATCTAAGCTTGTTCGCAGGAGATTTCGTCTGCGTGTTAGGCTCTTCTGGGTGCGGTAAGACGACGTTATTACGGGTCTTGGCTGGCTACCAACGGCCGACGACGGGAATAGTCACCGTCGCGGGGAAACGACATACCGAACCTGATCCCGATGTGGGGGTCGTGTTTCAACGTCCTAACCTGTTCCCTTGGTTAACGATCGCCAAAAATGTCGAGTTTGGGCCAAAAATGAAAGGAGTGAGCGATCGGGAACGAAAACAAAGGGTATCCGCCACTTTGGAGATGGTGGGACTCTCGGAAGCGGCGAATTTCTTCCCCTATCAGCTTTCCGGAGGGATGCAACAACGATCAGCGATCGCCCGTACCCTAGCCGCCGAACCAGCGATTATTCTCATGGACGAACCTTTTGGCGCACTCGATGCGCTCACCCGCGAATCGATCCAAACCCATCTCAGAGGCATTTGGCAGAGAACAGGGAAAACGATCTTTTTCATCACCCATGACGTGGAAGAGACTCTCTTACTCGCCACCCGCATCGTTGTCCTCCACGCTCGTCCCGGTCGCGTGGTTAAGGATATCGTCAATCCTTTCGCCCACCGTGACCACGAGGTAACCCCGGCTTCTTTGCGGCTATCCCGAGAATTCCTAGAGATGCGACAGAATTTGGTGGATAGTATTCGCAGCGACGAGATATAGTCACTTGATCCCTTTAGGGATTTCAATTTCTCGCTCTATTGTTTAATCATTACAGTTTATAAGTAAGTAGTTATAATTAAATTGAAGATAGATTTTGCGTCTGATCCCCCCTGCCCCCCTTGATAAGGGGGGTGCTGATGGGCGGGGGGATCCCCC
>NZ_JAQMSY010000140.1:0-21095 GCF_028329095.1 Microcystis sp. CS-574 | reverse complement strand
TCAGGGAAAAAGTCCAGGAATTTTCCCCCTGATCACTCCCATGCCCGGTACTTTTTGATTGACAAAAAGTCTAAAAGTCTTACCCAACAAGGTTTTTAGATTTATTCAGCAAACCCTAATTAGGAGTAATACTAAAGCTGAATAAATGTGAAATATAGACGAGATAAGGGTTTTAGTGTCCTGTTTTGCTCTCACAGGTGCAAGATTTTGAGAGAATCGTGCTTCAAAACCTTGGGTCTTCATCGGCCCGCGTCCTGTAGGGGCGAAGCATTCGGGCAATAACCTATCGGTGAAACCGTAGATTTTCTATCCGAATGCTTCGCCCGTACTTTTTGCCGCAAACCCTAATCAGTTTTTAATAACCAGATTTATACTAAATCCGTTGAGTAACTCACAGAAAACGGGTTTCTCGGAGAAACCCGTTTTCTACTCATGCAAAAGGCAAAAAGGGGAATAAATAATCAGTTTTTAATAACCAGATTTAGTATAATTTGCATGGTCAACAGCTTACCCACGACTATAAAATTAACATCCATCTTGCGGGGGTATTACCCTGGTTAATACCCCCTATTTTGCTCTGGTATAGTGTTAAGCTTCTCCTGTGATTGATAAACCCTCTACCCAAACGTAGGGACAAACACCACTGGGAGTAATAACTGCTTCCGGTTCCAGATAAACAATCGATTTCAGCAGTGTTAAAATATCCCCGGCTACGGTAGCGGAATCGATGCTGATGCGCTCATTTTTGTTCACTAACCAACCATCAAAGGGCAAAGAGAAGGAACCTTGTAGAGAATTAACTCCCGCATGAAGTGCCTGTAAACTATCAATTAAAACCACATTTTCTGCTGTTTCCAAAGAATAGCTTTTTGGTTGATTAGCACTAGCAAAAACGTGATAAAAATGGGGACTAACCGTTACTTTTGACCCAATGTTACCGTTGCCAGTTGGTTCCGTATTCATCCGTTTAGCGGTAATCGTGCTATGGAGAAAATTACTCAAAATCCCCTCTTTAATTAATTCCACACGACGGGTGGGAGTACCTTCACTATCAAAAGTTTCTGCGGCAACATTAGCCGGATGGAGGGCATCATCGCACAAATTTAAGGCAGTAGCGGCGATTTGTGTTCCCAAAGATTCAGGAGTAGAAAGACTCTGTTTATCAAGGACATTTTGGGCATTAAACAGATTAGAAAATGCTCCCATTAGACTCAAAAAGGCGCGGGGGGCAAAAACCACCAAATATTTACCCGTGGTAATCGGTTGATAGTCCAGATGGCTAACAGTTTTGGTAATCGCTTCCTCGATACAACCATCGATATCTAATTTTTCCAGTCCTGGACTCACCCGAAAAGCACCGGCGCTGCGGGGTTTTTTGCCTTCCTGTTCGGTTTTGGTGTATAAATACACACTGGCATAACTACGCGCTTCCTGACGCATTGCCCCGTCGCTATTGAGATAAAAACGTCTGACCTGCTGTTGTCCCAAACCGTTATAGGGAACACTGGCAATAGCTGGATGGGCTGCTAGTAAGGATTTTTCGGCGGCTAATAACTTATCGACGAGAGTGGATACAGGTGCTTGATTAGACATTTCGCTGGCCACTTCTGTGGTAGGTGCGGTGGCAGCGGGACTAAAATCGGGGACATTTTCCTTAACCCCAAAAAAGCTGGCTTCTTGGGCGGTTTTCAGGGCTAATTGCAGTCCCACCGGGTCCACATCGGTGGTAGAGGTGACACCGACTTGATTATCCCGATTCCAGACGCGAACGATAACGCTGGAACGATTGGAAGCTTGTACCTGTTTCGGTTCCCCTTGAAACACATCCACATCGGTTTCATCGACCGAGGAACCATAGATGTCGTATTTAGCAATTCCTAAAGCTTGGGCGCTAGAATTAGCGATTTGGGCGATATCTTCAACTTTTGGCATAGATTTGGTCAGAAATGAGATGAATGTAGAATTGAGCGGTCAGCCATCAGCAGTCAGCTAGATAAAAGTGATATTTATCAGAAAAATGGCTGATTAATTGAAAAACAAAGAACTCAAATCTGAAAACTGAAAACTGATAACTGATAACTGATAACTGAAGAGAGATTCGGCCAGGTGGTGACAATAAAGACGATAACAGCAGCCGTAGCCAGCATAGCTTTAGCAACGTGACCGATAACCGTACCGACGACGATACCGACACAGACTTTTAGGGATTGTTGCAAACGGGGGGTTAATTCCAAATCGCGACGATAGGCGTATTCTCCCAAAAAAGCCCCGACCACAGGACCGACAAATAGGCCAATAATCGGGCCGCCAATGGGTAAAGCCGGTAAAAGCCCGAATATTCCCGCTAATAAGCCCACTACTAGCCCGATTTGGCTCCAATTGCTCGCCCCAACTTTTTGGGCGCCGAGATAACTAGCGAGGAATTCCACCCCGATACTGAGGAGAAGGACAACAAAGGCCACGGTTAAAGCGACCCCCATCCCCGCGAATTTGGTCACAAAACCCCACACCACCATGGCGATTAAAATCAAACTCATGCCGGGGATAGCGGGCAGCAGTTCGCCAATTATCCCCACTATCATGATGGCGATGAGGAAATAGTAGAGAATCACTAAAGCCATGATTAACGACCGCCAACGGTAATAGAATCGACTTTTAAATGGGGTTGACCAACGGTGACATAAACGCTACCACTGACAGAACCGCAAAAACCCGCCGCTAGTCCTAAATCTTGGGAACACATAGAGATTTTATTCATAATCTCCTTAGCTGAACCGATTAAAGTCGCGCCTTTCAGGGGTTTAGTCAGGTTGCCATTTTCGATAAGATAGGCCTCCTCGACGGCGAAATTAAATTCACCGGTCGCCCCCACACTACCACCGCCCATTTTTTTACAATAAATGCCTTTATCGATGGAATTAAAAAGATTATCGAGGGTATATTCCCCAGGAGCGATGTAGGTATTCCGCATCCGACTAGCGGCCGCATAGGTGTAGTTTTGACGGCGACCGCTACCCGTGCGCGGATGACCGGTTTTAATTGAACCGGTGCGATCGGCAATGAAGTTTTTTAGGATACCATTTTCAATTAGGAGAGTACGCTGGGCCGGCATTCCCTCATCGTCCATATCGATAGTACCGAAAGCTTTATCGGATAATCCTTCGTCCCAAGCCGTCAGATTTTCGTGGGCGATTTTTTCGCCTTTTTTATCGAGAAAGGGCGTGGTTTTTTGCTCAATTTGCGTAGTTTCTAGCAAATGGCCACAAGCTTCGTGGAAGATAACGCCGCCAAATTCATTGGCCATGACGATGGGATAACTGCCAGATTCTACATAGTCAGCGTAAAGCATTTTACCCGCCGATTCGGCCACTTCTGCCGCCGATTCCTCAGCATTCCACGTCCGCAGAAAATCGGGATTACTGGTACTACCCACCCGTTTACCAATGCTAGAACGATTGGTCCCATCGGCACAGAGGAGATTATAGCCCACGGATTGGGTGAGGCGAATATCCCGGGCAAAAGTGCCATCACTAGCGGCAACTAAAATTTCTTGCCAATCGCGAAAATAAGCGGCGCGACGAGATTGGACGTGAGAGGCTTTCTGATTGAGGTGAACGTTGGCAGTTAGGAGAATATCACCCATTTCTCGCAAAGAACTGCAATTATTCAGCCAAATATCTTTATTTTTGACCGTGGCATAATCCCGGAACATTTCCAGATTGATTTCGGGAATATACGCGTTAGGACTGGGTAGGTTTAAACCGAGAATCGATAAACCTTTTTCTAGGGCATTTTTTAAGCCTTGGAAGCTTAAATCGTTGGTACTGACATAACAATCGGCTTTACCGCGAAAAAGGCGGATTCCTGCCCCTGTAGATAGTTTCGGTGAGAGACTGGTGATGCTGTCATCTTCGGCTAAACAACTGATATAGTTGACTCTTTCCAGGAAAAATTCGATAAAAGTCGCCCCGGCAGCCCGTCCCAGTCCCAGGAGAGTGGACAAAGGAGCCGCCCAAGAGCTATCAAAGCGCTCCAGACTAGGATTATATTTCAGGGTGGGGAGTTCTTTGGAGATGAGTAGAGTGGGTGACATAAAGCTCGTTTATCAGTTAATCTGCTGGTTTCTAGTCTAACAGCTATCAGTTTTTTCCGTCTTGGGGTGCGTTAGCGTGGCCTAACCCTGCTAAATTTTTCTCCTTCATATCTCTTAATAAAAACCTTGATTCGATCGCTGATCGCCCGCAAGATTAAATAAAGAGCGACTCAGGATTAAAATAATGGCCACAGCGACACAATTCTTAAACATTTCTGACTTGACAAAAGATGATTATTGTGTATTCGGTTTAGCGATTTGTTTTCTCAAACAGGAGGGAGAATTAGAAAAAGTGGCGGTGTTAGAACCGATTCCCTCGGCAGCCCTAGAGGCAATTGTCAAAGGAATTCCCACTTCCTACGAATTTGCCCGCGCTATGAGTTTAGGAGAGGTATTTCAGGACGATAATCCTCAAATACCCAGTAATTTCCCCGATAATGCCCAATTATGCGAGAATTTTGTCGAAAGGGCGATTGCTGCAACTCGCACCTATAAAAATCAACCCCACCTACAAGGGTTAATCCCCTTGGGCGGCCAAAAAGACGATTTAAACTTTTCCCTAGAGAAAAAACGCATCTTGAATGCTGTTCATGTGGTGCGGACGGAGGATAACGTCAAACAACATTCTCACACCCACAAGGTTTTGTAATCAAGTTTAGTTCGGATTAGGGAAATTTTGCCGTTTTCCCTGATTCCGAACTTAGGTTATCGCAGTGGAGCAATAGCTGCTCAATTAATTGTTTAGTCTCTGGTGATACTAATCGAGGTCAAATATAGGATAATTTCCCCAAAAATCAGCGATAAAAACCTTTTTTCCCATCTAGACTGGCTCTGAAGACTGGGAAGCTCGGAAAAATCCCAATTGAGCCACAATTAGCTTAATCAAAAAATGTGCTATAATCAGAATGTAAGCACAAGGGGCCGTAACGGTTTCGACAGGTTAGCGAAAGCTCCCCCGTGATACAGGTCGAGAGTGAGTCTCCTCTCGTAAATCAAAGGCTCAAACAAAAAGTAAATGCGAACAACATCGTTCCTTTCGCTCGTAAAGCCGCTCCTGTAGCTGCCTAATAGTCTCTAATCGACTCGAGCATTCATAGTTTGACTCCGTTAAGGACTATGGATAAACCCCCAACGGATGCCACGTTTAACTTTCTCTAGTTAGTTAACCGTCTAAGCTTTAACTAGAGCATCCCACTGTCCGGGATAAGTGACAGTCCCCGTTTCGAGGGTAATCGAAACTAAACCTGTGAATGAACGGACAGTCAATACCTAATTTGGACAGCAGTTCGACTCTGCTCGGCTCCACTGATTAGTTTAATGAAAAACCTTCTCTCCCGCATGGACGGGGTGCAAACGCCGATTATTCCCGTGGTCGGTCAATTAATTAAAGCGAACCCCGGCACTATTTCCCTAGGTCAAGGGATTGTTTCCTATTATCCACCCCGGGAAGCGCTCGAATCTCTATCTTTATTTTTAGCTAATCCCAAAAATCATCAATATCAATCCGTGGCGGGAATTACCCCTTTATTAGCAGTAATTCGGCAAAAACTAGCCGAAGATAATCGGATAGAAATCAGCGATAAACAGGCAATTTTTGTGACGGCGGGCAGTAATATGGCTTTTATGAATGCCATTTTAGCCATTACTTCCCCGGGGGATGAAATTATTCTCAACACTCCCTTTTATTTCAATCATGAAATGGCCATAAAAATGGCTGATTGTCAAGTAATTTTGGTCGCCACAGACAAAAATTATCAATTGCGTCCGGCCGCCATTGAAGAGGCAATCACGGCAAAAACTAAGGCAGTGGTGACGATTTCTCCTAATAATCCCACGGGAGTAGTTTATCCAGAAAATACCCTAAGAGAAGTCAATCGCATCTGTCAAAAAAAGGGCATCTATCACATTCACGATGAGGCCTATGAATATTTTACCTATAACCATGCCCGTCACTTTTCTCCGGCGGCAATTGTTGACAGTGAATCCTGGACTATTTCCTTATTTAGTCTCTCAAAAGCCTACGGTTTTGCCAGTTGGCGCATTGGTTATATGGTAGTACCAGAACATTTATCTGAGGCGATTAATAAGATTCAGGATACTATTTTAATTTGTCCGCCGGTGGTTTCGCAATACGCGGCCTTAGGGGCGTTACAGGTGGGTAAAAGCTATCCTTTAGAACAGTTAAAAACTATCAGTCAAGTTAGAGAAATTTGCCTGAATGCTTTAGAATCAATCGGCGATATCTGTGATGTTGCCACTGCGGAAGGTGCTTTTTATTTTTTCCTGAAAATTACCACAGACAAGAATGATTTTCAGTTAGTTAAAAGTTTAATCGAGCGGCAGCGGGTGGCGGTGTTACCCGGTTCAACTTTTGGGATAACAGAAGGCTGTTATTTGCGTCTTGCCTACGGTGCTTTATCTCCAGAAACAGCTTTAACGGCAGTAGAAAGATTGGTAAAAGGACTGCGTTATTTTAGTCAGTGATTTTGAAGAATAAATACTGGCTTTCTTTCTTGGTTTTTACTTTACCACAACTGATGAAAAACCTTCTTTCGCGCATGGATGGGGTGCAAACGCCGATTATTGCCGTGGTCGGTCAATTACTTAAAGCGAAGCCTGGTACTATTTCCCTAGCTCAAGGGATTGTTTCCTAATTATCCACCCTGGGAGGCGATCAAATGTATTTCTTGAGACTAGGGGTTTGGCTGGCTGGTTTCCATAATCAGAATTGCTGACCTCTGGAGGGACAATTGACGGCAAAGCGCTTTTGATCTAGACTAGGGGATGCGGAATGCTCTGGCCTGTAAGATGCAAACAATCTATTTTTATGCCCCTGGCGAAATCAGACAAAAAAATATCAAGGAAGACCAGACTCTATGGACAGGCGATCATAGCAATTTTACGGCTTGGATAGCCCAAACCTACTTTCATCTTAAACAAGCCGGCTTTCCCTGTGAAATAGCCAGAGAAATCCCAGAGCAAGGAATTTTAATCGCCGACCGAGATACCCTAGATAATGACTATCCTTTGCTAGATAAGGTCATGTTAATTTGTGTCAAAAGCGACAAAGAATATCACCCTTCGGCTCACCTACACATTGTTTATAATCCGTCTAGTTGGGAGAAGGTTAAGGACTCTATTTGGAACCCCTATCTAATTAGTCATTGGCCGATGCCAGGGTTAGTTCCCAGAGATAGGGAACGGAACACCCTAGTGGAGAATATTTCTTACATTGGCACCAGGGGTCAGTTGGCACCGGAATTAAGGTCGGAAGCATGGCCAGAGTCTTTGGCTACTCTCAATTGCCATTGGATGCCGATTTGGGATAGATTTCAATGGAACAATTATACTAATCTAGATGTGATTGTAGCCGCGCGTAGTTTTGATTCTCGAAATTATCCTAATAAAGGTTCTATTAAGCTAATTAATGCTTGGCACGCGGGTGTTCCCGCTCTTTTGACTCCAGAGTTAGGCTTTTTAGCAGAAAGAAAGACGGAGTTAGATTTTATTATTATTCACTCTCTAGAGGAGGCAATTGAAGCAGTTTGTCGTCTGAAAAGTTCTCCAGAACTTTATCAAAAAATGGTTGAAACCGGTTATGAGAGGGCGAAAGAACACACAATTGAAACCACTTTAAATCAATGGATGTCTTTTTTCAAAGATGTGGCTTTTCCCACCTACGACCAATGGTCTGCTTTAAGTCAATTTGAAAAAAGATGGTTGTTCAGTCAGCGATATTTAGCTTTCAAATACGACAGATTTAAACACAAAATAAACAACCTTGGCAAGTCAAAAGCATAATTCAATTCTCGATCAATTATTTCTCCTTCGTGTAAAAAATAGTTTATCATGACCAACTCTCCAGACATATCTCATAATTTAGACCCATATTTTCTGAATTCTCGCACTAGGTTTGACCTAATAGAGTTAATACCCTATACTCCCAAAAGTGTTCTTGAGGTGGGTTGTGGTATTGGTAAAACTGGCAAAGCTATTGTGGATAAATATGGCAGTAAGGTAATAGGAATTGATCTTAGCGCTGAGGCGATTGAAGTAGCAAAACGACAGGGTTGTTGGGAAAAATTAATTGTTTGTGATCTGGATCGAACTCCTATCCCGATGGAAATCGAAAATTACCGTTTCGACTGCATAATGTATCCCGATGTTTTAGAACATTTGAAAAGTCCTTGGAACATCATTAAAGCCCATCTTGATCTCCTAAATCCAAGTGGTGTGATGATTGCAAGTATCCCTAATATTAGACATATCTACGTCATGAAGGATCTCCTGTTTAAAGGTAATTGGACTTATACAGAAATGGGTATTCTCGATAGAACTCATCTTCGATTTTTTACCAAAAAGACGATGATTAATCTTTTTGAACAAGCAAATTTAAAAGTGACCTGTATTAAACCTAGATCCTTTTCTGGTCCTTCGTTGCTTAAAAGTATCAATCGCTTAAATCATCATCTCTTAGAAGAATTTTTAACGGTTCAATATCTAATTTGTGCTTGCAGGAAATAAGTTCAGAAACATGAAAAACCTTGTAATTATTTCATTCTGGTGTGAGCGGAGTATTAAACCTTTGCTCCACTTACTTAAACAGCTTCAACGTATTGAGTCGGGTTGTCTCTTCGATATCGTGGTCGTCTGTAATGCCAACAGTTTGGGTAATATACCTGATTTACCTCAATTAGATAGCCAAAAAGTCAAGTATTTAATACGAGAAAATACAGGA
This sequence comes from Microcystis sp. CS-574, assembly GCF_028329095.1. Lineage (NCBI taxonomy): Bacteria > Bacillati > Cyanobacteriota > Cyanophyceae > Chroococcales > Microcystaceae > Microcystis > Microcystis sp. CS-574. The sequence continues at coordinate 12,264 of NZ_JAQMSY010000140.1, read as the reverse complement.
TTTAACATAGGTGCATGGGATTATGGTTGGCGACATTTGCCTCCTTATGACTATTATTTATTTCTTCAAGATGACTGTTTTATTGTCCGTCCGCTCTGGTTAAAAGCCTTTGTTGATCGATTCTGTCAATCTCCCCAAATAGGACTTCTAGGAGAAAGTTTAAACTGGGAATGTACTTGGGAAGAACTGGTGCGATCTAGTTATAATCAAATTAATCGGGATCATTTACTGAATGGTGAACCCATTAAAAGAGTTGATTTTTACCGACATTTTTTAGAGGAACATAAAATCCCTGAAGGGGAAACTGCCGAACACTTACAATCAATTATTATTTTTACATCTCGCTCCATTTTAGAAAAAATAGATGGGTTTATACTTGGCAAAAACTATGGGGAAGCGATCGCATCTGAAATTGCCATTTCTAAAAAGGTTCAAGGGTTAGGCTACCAAATACAAACCGTAAACCCTGATAGCTGTTATCATTATATTGCCCATCCCCAATGGTTTAGACGAAAAAGAAGGCTCGATCGATGGCTCTATACAGTTCGATCGAAAATCATCCCTATTTATAGGCAAGCTACAGATAACTAGGTTATTTGTTGTTTTATGAGTGACAACGCATCTCGAATAATTGACTCTGACTATCGAGATAGTTCCACCCTGGCTTTCCTGGGTATTGTGCTGAAAATATTCATTAGTGGGTCATTTGTTACAAAAACGGAAGTTAGATACCCTGTGGGACAAGCTTTTGAAGCAGACTTTATCTCCAGAAACAGCTTTAACGGCAGTAGAAAGATTGGTAAAAGGACTGCGTTATTTTAGTCAGTGATTTTGAAGAATAAATACTGGCTTTCTTTCTTGGTTTTTACTTTACCACAGCCTTTTTCCTCAAGATAACGACTCCCTAAAACCAGATAGTTTGTACCTCACCATTAAGATAACTGCTATAGGATAACCTCTGATTCGATCTTTTGGGCTATTCTTAGTTTAGCCGAACGAGAACGAGGATTTTTAGCCTGTTCTTCTCGGCTGGGAATAATCGGCTTTTTTGTGATAATTTTCAAGGAATTATCTTCGCGAAAGCCATACTTGATCAGACGATCTTCTAGACTATGAAAACTGATCATAGCGATAATTCCCCCGGATTTTAGCCACTGGGGGGCTTGATTTAACAATTGTTGCAGAGAATCTAATTCTTGATTAACAGCGATGCGTAGGGATTGAAAAACCCGCGTTGCCGGATGAATACGTCCATAACGGTAACTAGCGGGGACAGAACTAGCGATGACAGCCGCTAATTCAGTGGTGGTAGTAAAAGGACGTTTTTGGACGATCGAGCGAGCAATAGGACGAGATAAACGTTCTTCTCCGTATTGATAAAAAAGATCTGCTAATTCTTTTTCGTGCCAATGATTGATAATATCGGCTGCCGTCAGGGATTGACAGCGATCCATTCGCATATCTAAGGCTGCCGTGTGGCGAAAACTAAAGCCGCGCTCGCTCTGATCGAATTGGGGAGAACTGACTCCTAAATCGGCGATAATGCCATCAAAACTGCTATTTTGTCCGTTATAATCGGCGAAGTTCCCCCACCAGAGGGTTAAACGGCTATCTAGATAGGGGGCAAGACTAATTTTAGCGGCTTCTAGGGCGCTTTGATCGCGATCAATGGCGGTTACTGTGGTTTCGGGATGAGCTTCTAAAAGCAAGCGGCTGTGTCCACCACCCCCTAGGGTAAGATCGAGATAATGCCCCCCGGGTTGAATATTTAAGCCGGCGATTAATTCTTGACTCAAAACGGAAATATGGGGAAAATCTTGATTCATCTGTACTGATAACTTCCTAAAAATGGCGATTTAACCTAGGGTTTGCGGCAAAAAGTTTGTTGGTGGGGGCAGGGTGTGGGGTGTGGGGTGTGGGGTGTAGGGTTTTACCGATTTTGAGGTAGTCAGTTGCCTAATTTTCAGGGAAAAAGTGCCTGAATTTTACCCCCGATCACTCCAATGGTCAGCACTTTTTGAGGGGAAAAAAGTCTAAAAGCCTTATCCAACAAGGTTTTTAGATTTATTCAGCCAACTCTAACCTAAAAATAACTGATAGGCCCGGTTTTGACTTTCATCCCAATAGCGATAGCCGAGAGTATCGAGAAAAGCTTGCCATTGATTCATTTCATCGGGGGGGACCTGTATGCCCACGACGATGCGCCCGTAATCGGCCCCGTTATTGCGATAATGGAAAACGCTGATATTCCAGTGGGGACTCATGGAGGCGACAAATTTCATTAAAGCCCCCGGTCGTTCGGGAAACTCGAAGCGGTAAAATAATTCATGATCAGCTAAATGCGATCGCCCTCCCACCATGTGGCGCAGATGCAGTTTAGTCAATTCATCATCACTAATATCGAGGGTTTTAAAGCCACAAGCTTCAAAACTCTCGGCTAATTTCTTGGCATCGCTGCGATTTTCGATCTGGGCGCCGACAAAAATATGTGCTTCTTTTTCATCGGCAATACGATAACTAAATTCGGTTAGATTGCGTTTGCCGACACATTCGCAAAAACGCCGTAAACTGCCCGGTTGTTCGGGAATAGTCACAGCATACAACGCCTCGCGCCGTTCCCCTAATTCGGCCCTTTCCGCCACAAACCGCAGACGATCAAAGTTCATATTCGCCCCACAAGCCACAGCAACGAGGGTTTTATCCTCAATTTCTTCTCTTTCTACATAAGCTTTCGCTCCTGCTACCGCTAACGCCCCCGCAGGTTCTAAAATCGAGCGTGTATCTTGAAAAACATCCTTAATCGCCGCACAAATATCATCCGTATCCACGAGGATAATCTCGTCCACATACTGCTGACAGAGACGAAAAGTCTCCTCTCCCACCTCGCGCACCGCCACCCCATCGGCAAATAATCCCACTTGAGACAAACGCACCCGATAACCGGCTTTTAGGGATTGATTCATCGCGTCTGAATCCACAGGTTCCACCCCGATAATTTTAATTTCTGGGCGTAAACGCTTGACATAGGCGGCAATACCTGATATTAAGCCACCGCCACCAATAGCGACAAAAATGGCCTCGATCGGTTGCTGATATTGTCGTAAAATTTCCATACCGATCGTACCCTGGCCGGCGATTACCTCCGGGTCATCGAAGGGATGGATAAAGGTTAAGCCTTTTTCCGCTTCTAACTGCCGCGCGTAGGTGTATGAATCATCGTAGGTGTCACCGTGCAGGACGACAATCCCCCCCCGGGCTTTTACCGCGTCGATTTTGACTTGGGGAGTGGTTACAGGCATAACGATAATCGCTTGGGTTCCCAATTGCCGCGCTCCCAAAGCGACTCCCTGAGCATGATTTCCCGCCGAGGCAGCAATTACACCTTTTTGTAACAAATCCCTTGACAAATGCGCCATTTTGTTGTATGCGCCGCGCAGTTTAAAAGAGAAAACTGACTGCATATCCTCACGCTTGAGTAAAAGCTGATTGTGCAAGCGTCGGGAGAGATTGGGGGCAAATTCCAAGGGGGTTTCTTGGGCGACATCATAGACGCGTGCGGTGAGGATTTGAACCAGGTAATCGCAGTACATTATTCTTTTTTGGCGGTGGGGATTGGCAAGTCAGGCTAGTATCCAGAATAGATCATCGTCGGTCCGGTTCGCAATAAAGAGCTATCATACTGAATCCTTTGATCATTTTCAACTTTTTCGATGAGTTTTCCTAGTCCGTAATCCTCTAGGATTTATGCAATTTTTTCAAATTCGGCAATGAGAATCTTAACGGCAATCAGCTTTTGATCCTCGTCTAATACATAGTTTTTGGTAATTTCTAGCATTTGGAGTTTACCCTAAAATTTCTCTAGATTATTATTGATAAGCTGAATCGTGAGCGGAATAGGTATATCGGTTGGTAGAGAAAAGATAAGCAATTGACAGATAAAGATAGCGGTATCTTTCTGTTTTTTGGTCGGCAAATATCTTCTCCTAGAATTGTGCCAGTTTTGTTATCCCTATTTTACAGAATAGGAGGGTGGTGGTTTATGCTTGCCTAACGCACCCGACTGGACTTTAGATTTTACATTTTGCAAGTCTCCACGCGAGAGAAGAGATTGATTCCACGCTTGATAGCTGGAAAAGAACTCCACCAAATCGGGTCATGCCAATTTCCACACCGCCATATCGGAACATCAGCAGGAAGATGTCCTTGCAGTGCTTTGAAATCAAAAATAACATCTTTATACTCTATCCAGCTGTTATTTATCCGCCAGCCTACTCTATCTCCGAAAGCGTCCCAAACTCTTTCATTATACTCCCGCGTCCCACCGAGTTCGCGGTAGATTTTCGCCTGCACGGAAAAACCAAATTTTCCGTTACTATATTTCAACCATAATTGGTCAATGGTTCGCAAATCCTCGCAGGGAAAATTATCGATATCCTCTACCCGTAACCATCCTTCTGACCTTCGGTTGGCAGCCTGTAGCATCACTCTTACGGTTTCCTTGTCCGCTTCTTTCCATTGCTGCCGTTTTAATAAATCCTCTAAGTTCCGATAATCGATTCCTTTGGCACTTTTAAGCTGGATAGATGGGGGAGTTTGGGGAACGGAAATAATGGGAGGTTGAATAATTGTTGCTACAGGTTGTTTTTGATTAATAATCTGGTGACTAGAAGTCTGACAAATAAATATTCTTGAGGTTAGATGATAGATAATATAACTTCCTTCTCCCTTATAACCGTAGCGTATTAGCGGCAAATGACCTTGAGGTGCTTGCCAACTATAATTAATATCTTGCCAATTCCAACTATTATTTTTTTGCCAGCCTACCAAACTGCCAAAAATATCCCAATTTCTTTCATTATATTCTTCCATGCCACCGATTTCTCGATAGATTTGCCCCTGCACAGAAAAGCCAAATTTTCCGTTACTGTAATCAACCCATAATTGGTCAATGGTTCGCAAATCCTCGCAGGGAAATTTCTGTATATCCTCATCTCTTAACCAGTCTTTGACGCGATTAGTTACTTTTCGTACCAAGTTCGCGGTTTCCTCATCCGCTTCTTTCCATTGCTGCCGTTTTAATAAATCTTCTAAGTTTCGATAATCGATTCCCTTGGCGCTTTTAAGCTGGATAGATGGGGGAGTTTGAGGAACGGAAATAACAGGATTAACGGGTTTTTGAATAGTTGTCTGAGATATAGAGACTGATGTTTTTATCTGCAAAGCTTGCAACACTTCTGAGGCGGATTGATAGCGTTTTTTTGTACCAAACTCGATTAATTTATCAAGAATATTCCCTGAATCATTACTAACAGGATTATTAACTAACCACTGTCGCCATACCCATTGGTGTTCCCCCCCATCGAATAAATCAAAGGGAGATATTCCGGTTAATAAATAAAGGCAAGTTACACCCAAACTATACAAATCACTGGCATTAACTGCCTTGCCATTTCCCTGTTCAGGGGCAATATATTCGGCAGAACCGATAATTGTTCCTGTCATGGAACGATTTAAAGGACTGACAAATTTTGCTGCGCCAAAGTCCACTAAAATTAATTTATTATCGCTTTTTCTGCGAATAATATTTTCGGGTTTAATGTCGCGATGAATTACTTGTTTACTATGAATAAATTCTAGAATCGGTAAAATCTCTGACAAAAGATGTTTAATTTTGGCTTCGTTAAATACTCCTTCCTGTTTTAATTCTTGTTCTAGATTTTGTCCCTCGATATATTCCTGAACGAGATATTGTCGCCCGTCATTAGCGGTAAAATAGGCGTAAAGTTCGGGGATTTGTGGGTATCTTCCCAAACTATCTAAACGAATCGCTTCTTCTTTAAATAATTCTGCTGCTTTTTGTAAAGTTCCTGTTCCCTGCGCTGACGGGAAAAATTGTTTAATTACACAATAGGGTTTTGAGGGTTTATCCTCATCTATCGCTTGAAATGTCTTGCCAAAACCCCCTTGACCGATTAATTTTAGCGCTCGATAACGTTCTCTGAGAAGTAATTGAGAACCGCACTTATGACAGAATTTATCCGTGGGGGTGTTTTGGTGCGAACAATCGGGATTGAGACAGAGACAGAGACTCATAGCCGTTTGACAAGTGTGGGAAGATTAACCCCTATTATAGAAAAAGAAAGCAAGCTAGGGCGACTCTAGTGGGCAAATTTTCTGATAATTCGCTGAAAATAAGGTGACAGGTATGGTCAATCCACAACCCGTTATACTTTGTCCATACCACAATTTAGCCATTTTGTCAAAAAAATTTTGACTTTGCAACAAAACTACACAAAAATTAGATCAACGCTGTTGGGGAAAAAAGGGATAATTGGCGAAAGTGTTTGGTTTTGCTCAAGGGAAAAATCTAGATTTAGTAAGGGTTTTAAGACAACCTAGACCATAAAAACCTTAAAAATTACAATAAAGGCCATCATAGCATAATGGAAAATTGTACCAGAATCGCTGGAAGTATTGCAACCTCGTAAATAAATAAAAATTATTCTCAATAAATTCTTAAGTAAAAATAAATATTACCGATTGTAAATTTAAATATTTTTAAGCATTGAAGCTATTTATATATAAAATACTTATCATTTTTCCTGATTGCCTCTGACTTTTCCCTCCCCAGAGTAATTTTGGGGAGTCAGTCGTCGATACCAAACTAGGCTACACTCTATAGGAGAAACCCGATGACTAACTTGATTATTTCGCAAAAATATGGCTAAAAAGCTCGATTTTGTTATTCCCGCCGTCGGTGGAGTCACAGGAGCCAATTTATCTGCTTGTCTGGGAAATATTGGCTTAGTCGGCGGATTTGGCGGTATAAGCGTCGGTTTAGTGGGAATGACGGGGATTGGCATCCTGACAAGTTCGGCAATTTATGCCAGTCTGCAAGGACTAGAAACAAACGATCACAATGTCGGGTTAGCTTTGGGAATAGGAAGCCTTGGCGGAATCGGTATCTACTCTACCTTTGGGGGTGTGGGAGTCGCGGTTAAAGGTACAGCTTTCGGTGTTGGTGTCGGTTCTATGGCGATCGCTGGTGGGATAGTCGGGTTAGGAATCTACGGACTGATGAAAATGTTATCTCCCACCTACTCCGACAATAATTTTTATAGGAATCTAGAATTTTTTGATCGCATTACTAGAGAGTACGAAGAAGCTTTATTTTGGCAAGAAGTTACGGGGAAATATGAAAATCTAGAGGCAGAACTACAGCAACTGTTGGAAGAAGTATCTGTTCAGGAAAATCAACAGTTATATTCTACAGAAATTACTATTCCAGAGCGTTTATCTTGGCAGTGTTTCCAAACTCTTAAAGGTCATCAGGAAAATATTGGGGCGATCGATATTAGCTCTGATGGTAAAATTATCGCTAGTGCGGGAGAAGATCAAACCATAAAACTTTGGCAGCGAGAAACGGGTAAATTAATTTATTCCTTTGTGGGAGTTAATGAACCGCTCCAAACTCTGGCGATAAGTCCTAACGGTAAATCGATTATTGCTGGTGGATTGGATGGCAGAATTAGTCAGTGGCAATTAGACACTAAGCAGTATAAAAGTAGTTTTTTCGCTCGTGTCAATGCTCCCGATAGCCACGATGGTGTCATTTTACAATTAGCTTTTGCTGCCAATGAAAGATTTATTGTTAGTGCTAGTAATGACAAAACTCTGCGAATCTGGGGTTATCATACAGGAGAATTAAAGCGAACTTTAATCGGTCATGAGGAGGCAGTTAATACCTGTGCTATTAGTCCCGATAGCCAAATTATTGCTAGTGGTAGTGATGATAAAACTATTAAATTATGGCGATTTGATCATAGTTATGCTTATCAAACTTTTATCGGTGACAGGGCAGCCGTTAACAGTTTAGCTTTTAGTAATGATGGTCAATATCTAATTAGTGGCGGTAGTGATAAAGTGATTAAAATCTGGGATATAAAGACAGGAGAAATTATTAAAAGTTGGCAGGCACACGAGCAGGCAATTATTAGTATTGCTATTAATCCTCATCGCCATTTAATTGCTAGTGCTTCCCGAACAGAAATTAAAATTTGGCAAGGACAAACAGGAGAATTAATTAAAATTTTACGGGGAACTGCTCCCTTAAAATTTAGTCCTGACGGTCAATTTTTAATTACAGGTAGTTATGGACATAAGGTAAAAATATGGTCAGAAATGTTAGGAGAATTAGAAATATTGCCCTCCGATTCCGAGGATTGGTGGGAGGTTTTAGAAATTTCTAAGAATGCCAGTTTTTCAGAAGTTAAACAAAGATATTATCAGCTTGCTCGTCAGTATCACCCCGATCACAATTCCTCCGCCATGGCGATTAAAATTATGCAAAAAATTAATCGAGCTTACGAGCGGTTTTTATTTTCCATCTCGCAACAGTAAAATTGTGAGCCTAGGGTGAAGTATTTAACTATCTTTCGATTCTGGCTTAATCCCCCCTTAATTTCCCCTTAATCCCCCCTTGATAAGGGGGGTGTCGATCCCCCCTTGATCCCCCCTTGATAAGGGGGGTGTCGATCCCCCCTGCCCCCCTTGATAAGGGGGGTGCCGATAGGCGGGGGGATCTCCCTTGATAAGGGGGGTATCTGATAATTTTTAACGACTACCTACTTATCTCACCATTAAGATAAATGCTATAATTATTCGATTCAAGAGCCAAAAGTAAAACCAGAAATATAGAGAGCTTACTAACAAGCTCTCTATAAAGTTTAGGTCTTCTACCACTTATCTTCCAGACTAGGATTTGTTAGCAGTATTCAAGCTACCCACTTGAATATTCAGATTAATTTTTTGTCCTTCTCGGCTAATTTCTACGGGCAAATTATCGCCGATTTGAGTATTAGCCACAATTTCCTGAACTGCATTGGGATCGGTGACATTCTTACCACCTACAGACTTTAACACATCACCCGATCGCAATCCCGCTGCTGCGGCAGGAGAATCTCTCATCACCCGCACTAACAAGACACCAGAATCATCGGGGATAGTCCAATTATCAGCCATAGGACTATCGGCTAATTGTTCTTTTACCTCTGGGGTTAACTGTACCATTTGAACACCGAGATAGGGATGTTCCACCTTACCCGTGGCGATTAATTGTTCGGCGATTCTTTGGGCAGTTTTAATCGGAATAGCAAAACCTAAACCCTGGGCATTTTGAATGATAGCGGTGTTAACTCCGATAACTTCTCCCCGAGCATTTAACAACGGTCCGCCGGAATTTCCGGGGTTAATTGCCGCATCGGTTTGCAGGAAATCCACCCGTTTATCACTAGCACCAATTTGGGAGCCATTGCGTTCCTTGGCACTAATAATCCCCGTGGTGACAGTGTTATCTAATCCCAAAGGATTACCGATAGCGATCGCCCATTCTCCCACCTGTAAACTATCAGAATTACCTAATTTAACCGTGGGTAAATTGCTCGTTTCTACCTGTACCACTGCCACATCAGTTAAAGGATCACTACCTAAGACTTTGCCATCAATAGTGCGACCATCTTTGAGGGTGACAGTCACCTTATCTGCTCCCTCGACAACGTGAGCATTGGTGATAATTTTACCGTCATTACTGATAATAAACCCCGAACCTGTACCCCTTTGAACTTGTCTTTCTCCTCGCTCGGGTATTTGGGAACCGAAGAAGCGACGGAAAACAGGATCGTTAGCAAATTCCGAAAAATCACCGCCTCCATTGACTTCCCTAGAAGCATTAATTCTTACCACCGCCGGCCCCACTTCTTGCACCACAGAAGCGACAAAATTGGTGGGAATAACTAGGGTTGAGGGAGCGGCTGCGGCTGCTGTGGAGGGGCGAGGATTATTGGTAGCGGTGGCAATATTTTGGGCTAATTCTAGAGGATTTTGACTGTAGGCGTAGGTGGCCCCGATACCTAACCCGGCACCCAAAACCATTAAGGAGGAATAGGCAAAAAGTTTTTTCATCGCAGAAGATTTGGAGCGTTTGGGAGTACCTTCGTTGATCGGGGAGATATTATCGTTAAAAATATTGCGAGTCATAGTTTTTATTGTTTAACCATTCTGAGAAGGGAATAAAAGTCAGTCCTAATAATCGTGGGTGTGAGAGGAGTGTTTTGGAAAACGGCTTGGGACTGACTATCTCTAATTTAGGTGGGGGATATGAACTTACTGTGACGCAGACATGAACTTTTGATTACAAGTTTATTGTTTTATCAGTATTCTCCGAGTCAGAAGTCAGAAGTCAGAAGTCAGGAGTCAGGAGTCAGGAGTCAGGAGTCAGCTTTTATTTATTCTCCCCATCTCCCTGCTCCCCAATTCATAATTCATAATTCATAATTCTTGCTCCCCCATCTCCCTGCTCCCCACTGATTACTGATTACTGTTGACTGATCACTGAAAAGCTCCCCCTATACTTTTTCAACAGGATGGGGAAAGACTGCGCCAGTTTCAGCAGGGTTTAACCACTGGTGATCTTAATCTTTCAGCAATTCTAAGCGATAACGATACAAAGCCACCGGACGATTCGGCGCTTGGAAAAAATCCGGCGATTGGGGAGAAAGATAAATGGCTGTCACCTGATCGCCTAGAATTTTATCGGCAGATAATAACTGATAGGCGGTGGTGGTTTCCACCTCATTAAGATAAGTATTGGTTTCTCCCCGGAAAATTTGTTGACTGATTTCTGTGGCAATAAATTGATTTCGGCTAGGAGTTTCGCTATTTCTGGCAATTACGGTGGAAATTAGTTGATGAGCGCCGCGTAAAAAGGTAATCTGACGATTGGGATTATTAGGGTCAGTTTTTACGGATAATACCGATTGATTACCTAAATAGGCGCGACTAATTGCTAAAGCATTAAAGGATCGATCGGCCACAATTGATGGTTTACTGATAATAGTCGATAAAAAGGCAGCATTTATCGGTCGAGAAATAGCTTTCTCGATGAATCTCACCGGAAACTCGATCGATTTTTCTAGGTAACGACGATTACTTTCAAAACCGGGTGTGATAATCTGGGGAGAAAGAGGAGCGGTTAAATCGATTAGGGTACTGGTGACAGTCCAATTGCCTACCATCCAATCGGGATAAACTAAATCTCCACTGGCAAAACTAACCACTGGTTTAGTCATCCAGCGAGGATAATTAGTTAAGCGATCGCTTAAATTTCCCGCTATAGATAATTCTAAATGGTTACTACAGCCTAGAATTAATACTAACAAGAACAAAATTATCCTTTGCATGGGTAAAAATATTTTTTAAGTAATATTCTTTAATTATGAACGATTTTATCAACTCCCAAGCCTTTAATCTCGATTCGGCAGTAATTCCCATCGCACCCACTGGTTTTAAATCCGGTTTTATTGGCATTATTGGTCGTCCTAATGTGGGCAAATCTACCCTGATGAATCAATTAGTGGGACAAAAAATCGCCATTACTTCCCCCATCGCTCAAACTACCCGCAACCGTTTACGCGGCATTGTCACCGACGAGCGCTCCCAGATGATTTTTGTCGATACCCCCGGCATTCACAAGCCCCATCACGAATTGGGCAAAGTTTTAGTTAAAAATGCTGAAAACGCCATAAATTCTGTAGATTTAGTTTTATTTGTTGTCGATAGTAGTAATTTTTTGGGCAATGGCGATCGCTATATTGCCGATTTACTGACTAAAAACCAAACTCCCACGATTTTAGGGCTAAATAAAGCCGATCAGCAACCGGAAGACCCGGAGCCTATCGACGATAGTTATCGCACCTTAGCGACGGAAAATAACTGGCCTCTGCTCAAGTTTTCGGCACTGGAGGGGACGGGAATCGAAGAATTACAAAATCTGTTAATTGATTCCCTCGAAGTCGGTCCCTATTACTATCCCCCCGATTTAGTCACCGATCAACCGGAAAGGTTTATTATGGGCGAATTAATCCGCGAACAGATTTTACTGCAAACCCGTCAGGAAATTCCCCATTCTGTGGCGGTGGTGATTGAACGCGTCGAGGAAACTCCCGCTTTAACCAAGGTTTTTGCCGCCATTAACGTGGAACGAGCTTCCCAAAAAGGGATCGTCATCGGTAAAAATGGCAGTATGTTAAAAGCGATCGGCTCTTCCGCGCGATCGGCTATTCAAAAGTTAATCGCTGGGGAGGTATATTTAAAATTATTTGTGAAGGTAGAACCGAAATGGCGACAATCTCGCTCACTTTTAGCAGAATTTGGCTATCGCACCGAGGAGTGAATTGGGTTGTAGGGTGTGGGGTGTGGGGTGTAGGG
>NZ_JAQMSY010000139.1:0-12072 GCF_028329095.1 Microcystis sp. CS-574 | reverse complement strand
GCTTGATGATAATCTCGTTGGGATTGCCAGTAAGTTAACTTCAGTAAATGTTCTAAAAGTCGAGTTAATAAACTTTCTAATGCTCGTCGTTCACTTTTCCCCAAATCTGCCAACTCCTCTAATAAATTCTGCCAATCTACCCCTTGAAAATCGCCTTGACGCAATTGGTTGATAGTGTTTTCTAACCAAAGTTGATAATCGCTATCGTAGAGAGTGGGGATGGTAATATTCATCATTTTTAAAATGGGTAAAAATCAGGAAATAAGGTGCAGGTATCTAAACTATAGAAGAAATTTGGGGCTAATCAATCAGCTAGTTTTGCCAGTTTAGCCGAATTATCCTCTCAATCACATCTAACTGCGAAAAAAACCGCCAAAAAGAGTGATAATAAACCTAGCTACTCCCAGAGTAACAAGGAAAGCCCGATGGTGAAAACAGTCATAGGTGTCGATTTAGGTGGAACCGCTATTAAAATTGGTAAATTTGACCAGGAGGGCAATTGTCTCGAATCTCTCAGCTTGCCCACTCCCCAACCCGCTACACCCAAAGAAGTCGCCCTTACCATACATCAAGGCATTTGTCAAGTAAATTTAGATAAAACTTGTCAAGCCATCGGTGTGGGAGCGCCGGGTCCGACGGATGCTCAGGGAAGAATTGCCAAAATAGCGATTAATTTGGCAGGATGGCGGGATATTCCCCTGGCCGATTGGTTAGAAGAAAGTACGGGAATGCCGACAATTTTAGCCAATGATGCCAATTGTGCCGGTTTGGGAGAAGCTTGGTTAGGAGCGGGCAAACGCTTTCAAAACTTGATCCTGTTAACTTTGGGAACGGGAGTAGGAGGGGCAATTATCCTCGATGGTAACTTATTTGTGGGCAGTAAGGGAACGGCCGCAGAATTAGGCTTAATAACCCTCAATTTTGACGGTCCATTGTGCAATAGCGGTAATCAGGGTTCCTTGGAACAGTACGCCTCCCTGCAAGCTATTCGCCGGATGACTGGCAAAGAACCGAAGCAATTGGCAGAATTGGCCGAAAAAGGCGATCAAGGGGCTTTACAATTTTGGCAGGGTTACGGTTGTTTACTGGGGGCTGGTATCGCCAGTTTACTCTATGTTCTCACCCCAGAGGCGGTAATTATCGGCGGCGGTATTAGTGCCAGTGCTAAGTTTTTCTTTCCCTCTCTCCTCACAGAAATCGAAAGACGGGTTTTACCTAGTTCCAGAGAAGGATTAGAGGTGTTAACGGCTGAGTTAGGTAATCGCGCCGGGATGGTGGGAGCTGCTAAATTAGCTTGGCAATTAATCGACCTTCCCAGAAAGTAGAAATACCGACAGATTCCACATTCTCTTCTAGGTTGAAAACTGTTGCTTTATCCCAATTTAACTTACGCGCTAATTCTTCCTGGGTCAGTCCAGCTTCTTCTCTTGCCTGCGCTAATATAACTCCCAGCTTGAAACTGAGATAACCAGACTCGAAGCCTTGGGAAAATTGACGGCTCTTCTAGGTTCTGTGTGATAAGTTGAACTTACTATATGATCGATCGATCTTTGTGTCCTTTGTGTCTTTGTGGTTCGTTCCACCCCCTCGCTCTTGAGAAATGTATCTTAGAATACATTTTACCCACCAAAGCTGGGAGAGCCAATTGACTGTCAGTTTGTTTTCTTCTGTTAATATATTGTTCCACATCACTCATCGTCGAATCTCCTGTTTAAGTAGTCTCGTTTTCGTTGCTCTGCCAAATAAATCTCTTAGGATGGTGTTTTTTGAGTCTTTTTGGCAAATCCGTTCGTTAAAATCATTAAATCATTTTCTCCAAAAAAGCCCAGCAGACGGAATATATTATTGCCAACCTAAACTCTCACTTCCCAAATATCATCAGTATTGACTAATTTTTTCAGGTATTGACTCGGTACAGAATCTAACTCCTGAATTAAGCGTAACACCCAACTTTTTGAGCTTGTTTTCCAGACAGAGAATTTAAAAAATCTTCAACGGGGCTGGCTCCTGACTGGGTACGATAGAAAACAATCTCTTTCATATAATAATCAGTTTAAGGAAACATTTCAATATTTTAGCGATCGCATTTCCTTCGGAGTGTAGTGATTCCATATCGCCCGGCATTGGTGGTGTATTATCTTACATCGTCATCCAATAATTCTGAAAATCCCAAAATCGCTGAAAATCCTGATGCTGCCAAGGAAGTAGCGCAGATACTAGCATCAGCCATGAGGGAGAGAAATGTAAAGATTTATAAAATTGTAGCTTTTAATACAATGGGGGGGGGAGAAGTGTGTATATTTGCCGACGTTTATCTTAAAACCACTAAAAAATGAAATTTGTCTCATTGTTATCCATCTCTGCGCTCACAAGCAGTATCCTCATCGCGACCCCCCAAGCGAAAGCAGCAGTAGTTTTCCTTGACTTGAATACCTTTACCCCTGGGGGACCAGGCACAGGAACATTCGCGGGAACCCTAGGGGGAGTGAACGTTACAGGTTCTATACTCGCTGGTGGCTCCTCTAACTTTCAGATTCTAGGCATTAACCCGACAGATTGGGCAGGAACAACAATCGATAATACTACTCCCCAATACAGCTACAGCAACATCTATACTCCATCCCAAAATTTAGGTGATCGGGTAGGTTATGCTATGTTCGCAGGAGCAAGCAGCCAGAGTGCGACTTTAACGATTCAGTTTAGCTCGCCCGTGACCAATCCCACCTTCCACGTTGCCAATCTTGACGGGATGATCTATGATTTCTCCGATCCCAGCAATGGTTCAATCGCACTCAGTTTATTGAGCGGTAACGGTGGTGGTGGCGATGGCTTAACAGTCGATACCACGAACAAAATCATCGCCGATGCGAATCCGTTTACTGGCGTTGGTCTTTCTCCCTTCACTCCCCCTCCGACTACTGGTACTCGTTCCGCTTACGGTTCTGTGGAGTTATTGGGGACTTTTTCCACCTTGAACATCAAGCTACAGGGAAATCCTAGTCTAACAGTTGCTGGGGATGGTGGAAGCTTTATGATCTCAACTACAGTTCCCGAACCCTCTACAGTCCTCAGCTTATTAACCCTCGGCACTCTCGGCGCAGCTTCAACCCTCAAACGCAAACTCAAACCATAAAAGTAGGCTAAATTGCTTACAAAAATACTATAAATGCCCCTTCATTCAGTCAGTTGAGAGGGTTTTATTTTTTGCCTGTGCTTCTACTTATTAAATTTTATTAATTAATTGCTCAAAAGTAGTTTATTGTGGTAGAAAAAGATTTTTTGGATCGATAGGGTAAAATTTAATAAATATTGTAATTCTATACCATAACGTAAGTTAATTACAGCAGTTATCTTAATGGTGAAATAACTTCTTTATTTGAGGGGTAATTTTAATCGGTGGGGAAAGGGCGATACTTAAGTAGCTGGTTATAATTAAATTGAAGATAGATTTTAGGTTCGATCCCCCCTTAATCCCCCCTTGATAAGGGGGGAACTGATCGTTTTTAACACCTACCTACTTAAGGATTAATTCTCGCACCGATTCCCCTAGATTTAATCTCAATCCCCTAGACAAATACCCAAACCCCTGGCGGTTTTGACTAAAGTTTCTTCGGGATCGACGACGCGATAGGTTTTAATCGCCTCCTCAATGGGAACACTGACCACTTGCCGATTTTGCCAGGCCACCATGCGATCGAATTCTCCCCTGGCGATCAGATCCACGGCCGCCACCCCAAAAGCCGCCCCCAGTAAGCGATCCATCGGAGAAGGAATACCCCCCCGTTGAATGTGGCCCAGGAAAGTCACTCTCGTTTCGGCCCCGGTTTCCCTGGCAACTTCTTCGGCTAAATAGCGACCGATACCCCCGAGACGATCTTCCCCTAGGGCTTCCTTTTGCACTAGGCGATTGCCGGTTTCGGTACGCACAGCCTCGGAGACAATGATCAGAGAAAACTGTTTATCCATACGCTGCCGCTGCCGGATCTTCTCGCAGACCTTCTCTAGTCGGTAGGGAATTTCGGGAATGAGAATGATATCGGCCCCCCCCGCAATACCGGCAGCCAGGGCGATATGGCCGGCATCTCTACCCATAACTTCTAGAATCATCACCCGGTTATGACTAGCGGCGGTAAAATGGAGGCGATCGAGGGCTTCTGTGGCGATATTAGTAGCTGTATCGAAGCCGATGGAGACTTCTGTAGCTCCCACATCATTATCGATGGTTTTAGGAATACCAATCAGATTAATGCCTCCCTGTTGGGCAATACGGCGCAAAATCGCCAGACTACCATCGCCACCGATGCCGATCAGGGCATCCAGTCCCAGACTATGATAGCCGTCGATGAT
This sequence comes from Microcystis sp. CS-574, assembly GCF_028329095.1. NCBI lineage: Bacteria > Bacillati > Cyanobacteriota > Cyanophyceae > Chroococcales > Microcystaceae > Microcystis > Microcystis sp. CS-574. The sequence continues at coordinate 7,725 of NZ_JAQMSY010000139.1, read as the reverse complement.
GTCCTGAGAGCGATCGATCAGGGTTCCATCCGGCATCGGGAAAGCGAAGGGATCCCCCTTATTGGTAGTACCGAGAATTGTTCCCCCCATCACCAACAGGCGATCGACTCCTTCAATATCAAAGATCGTGGTTTTGGGGGGACGGCTAACTAATCCGTTCGTTGCTTCTCGAATACCCACCACTTCCCAGCCGTAATTGCCACTGGCATGGTGGACAACGGCACGAATGGCGGCATTTAAACCCGCACAGTCGCCACCACTGGTGAGAATTCCAATTCGTTTTTTTTCACCCATAGGTTTTTGTCAGGAGATTAACAAATCTATATTTAGGGAAAAGTTGCGGATAATGCCTGAAAATTAAGAAAGTTTCTAGATCGTCCCTGACAGCTAGGGGAAAAATCCGCCCCTGTCCCCTCGGTAATTGATCACGAGCAGGGTATGCAGGGCGACACGGATTCCCATTATACTAGAAAGTATATAGCAATATTAGGGCATTTGTCAACCCTAATATGCAAGAAATTTTCTGATAACTGATAGCCAATCAATTTAACTATTTACTGCTTGCTGAAGACGGGATAGATCCCAACCTTTTTGATTGAGAAGTAGCCAAGACTGCATTAAATCCGGACCGTGTAACTCCCCCATCAAAGCAGCGCGTAGAGACTTCATCACCAGACCTTTTTTAACCCGATGGGTTTTAGTGGTTGTCTCCACAATTCCCTTAGCAGCTTCTCCGGTCAAATCGGGAGTAATAGCGGCGAGAATATCCTTGATAATATCCTTAACTCCCTCTAATTGTAATTGACTCAAAGCCTCCTGATTATAATTCGCCACAGGGGTTAAAAGTAAGCGACTTTCAGCGACAGCATCGCTTAAACGAGTTAAACTCGGACCGATGAGAGTAGCCAAACCGATCAACCAAGCTCGATCGGTTTCAGCATCAAAATTATACCCTGCTTCTTGCCAGTAAGGGAGAAGTAAAGGCACTAATTCCTCACCGGTTAAACGATGAAGATATTGACTATTAATCCAATCCAATTTCGTCCAGTCAAATTTTGCCCCCGCTTTATTTACCCGTTCTAAACTAAACACTTCTGCGGCCGTTTCAAGGGTAAAAATTTCTTCAGTGGAATCGGGAGGAGTCCAACCCAGTAGAGTCATGTAATTAACCAAAGCTTGCGGCAGAAAACCCAGTTTTCGGAAATCATCGATCGAAGTGACTCCATCCCGTTTAGATAACTTGCGACCCTCCTGATTTAAGATCAAAGGACTGTGGGCAAACTCCGGCACTTTTGCCCCTAAAGCTTCGTATAAAAGAATTTGTTTAGCCGTATTAGCGATGTGATCTTCCCCACGAATAACATGGGTAATTTCCATATCGATATCATCAACAACTACCGCTAAATTATAGAGAGGCTGACCGAAGTTTTCCTCCGCATTTTCTGGGGTACGAGCGATCACCATATCGCCACCTAAATCACTACCTTTCCAGATGACTTTTTCCCGGATTAAATCCTGCCAAATAATTTCTTGATCGTCGTCAATAATAAAACGAATTACTGCTTTTCTTCCCGCTTGCTCGAATTGAGCTTGTTGTTCGGGGGTGAGATAACGATGACGATTATCGTAACGGGGGGCAAGATTGCGGGCTTTTTGTTCTTCCCGCATTTTTTCCAATTCTTCCGGGGTACAATAACAACGATAGGCTAAACCTCGATCGAGCAGGGTTTGAATAGCTTGACGATAATAATTAAGGCGTTGAGTTTGAAAAAAAGGACCCTCATCCCAATTCAGTCCTAACCATTGTAGGCCCGCTTGAATATTTTCCGTATATTCCGATCGAGAACGTTCTAAATCTGTATCTTCCACGCGCAAGATAAATTTCCCCCGGTGATGATGGGCAAAAAGCCAGTTAAACACGGCTGTGCGTGCTGTTCCAATGTGTAAATTTCCCGTGGGACTGGGGGCAATACGAACTCTAACTGTCACGATCTAACTCCTAGGTTTTTGCGGCAACGATATCCCATGTTATGGCAAATTCACCTAGGCCAACTGGCAAAATTAAGAAAATTAAATAAATAGCTACCAAAGGGTGAGGGAGGAACAACAAACTCTCAATAAATGAAGTTTCCCTCTCCGGGGAGAGGGTTTGAGGATGAGATATTTCAATAACCGTGTTATTTCGGTAATTTAGGCAGCGACTAAAGATTTGCTCAAAGGTTGCCAACGGAAATATCTTTCCCCACCCAATTCGAGGACAAATTTTAACCGGGGTTCCTGTTGACTAAGATTAATTAAGTATTGTTTTTCTTCCGAGGATAAAACAAAACTTTCAATAATCCAAATCACTAAACCTTTAGATTTGGGAGGTAAATTTTCCAATTGATAGGTAGCAATGGGAGGAATAAAATAAACTGGTCCCACGGCTGCTTCCCGACCAATATTTTTTTTACCTAAATGGGGGGGACGGACTCCATGAATGCCGGTAAGATAGGCACTTAAATCCCCTAGACCTCTAGCGGTGATATGCAGGACATTGTAACCAGTGGCCCGTAAACGTCTTTGATAGCGTCCCTCGTAACCCCCTTCTAAGGGTGCGTAAACGCCTAAAGCACCGTATTGTTCCAGATCGCGAATAAATGGTTTTCCTGTGGTCAGTAATGCCATAGCTAGTAAAAAAAATCTTTTTCCCTATAATCGCACGTTTTGTTAAGTTGTGCGTCAGGTGAACAGAAAAAGACTTAGGATCAAAGATAGAGAGGGACAATCGCTACTCTCTCCCGAGGAGGCAATATGTTTCACGATCTCCTTTATCCCAACGGACTGCTTTATGTCCTGATTAAACTAACTGTTTTAGCTTTAGCAGTCTTGCTCTGGTTTATGGTCGTTTCGGCCCCGGCTGTTTGAAAAAACACTGCTCTTGTACAATTAGCGTTCTATGCAATGGCTAAATTTTGTCGATGACTCCTGTTAAATTGCCGATCGATCCTTTTCTGAAACCCAACCTAACCACTAAACTCCTAGGGGTTGGGTTGGTATTGACAATTATTTTTATCCTGATTGCCCTGTTTTCGCCCCTTCTGCAAGCGTTCGGACTGATTCAGGATCCAACCGACATTTTAAGCAATTATCCCCTACAAGCCCCCAGTTCTGCCCATTGGTTCGGGACGAATGTGCGCGGTTATGATGTCTTTTCCCGCACCCTATTCGGGGCGCGAGCGGCCTTGTCCGTGGTATTTTTGGCCACAGGATTATCTTTAGTCATCGGGGTTCCTTTAGGGTTAATTAGCGGTTATTTGGGAGGTAAGATCGATCGCGTTCTCCTCTTTCTCATGGATACCCTCTACACCTTGCCGGGGTTATTATTATCGGTGGCTCTGGCCTTCGTTTTGGGTCGTGGTATCCTCAATGTAGCGATCGCTGTTAGTATTGCCTATATTCCTCAATATTTTCGCGTGGTCAGAAATCAAACCGCCAGCGTTAAAAATGAGTTATTTATCGAAGCGGCACGAGCGATCGGAGCTACACCGGGTCGTATATTATCAAAATATCTTTTCTTTAATGTCGTCCAGAGTGTCCCGGTTCTGTTTACCCTCAACGCAGCGGATGCGATCCTTGTTTTAGGCGGTTTAGGCTTTTTAGGCTTAGGATTACCAGAAGAAGTGCCGGAATGGGGTCATGATCTCAAGGAAGCTTTGGCAGATTTATCTACAGGCATCTGGTGGACGACTTTATTCCCCGGATTAGCAATGACCACGATGGTGGTGGGTTTATCCCTCTTGGGAGAGGGGTTAAGTGAAATTTTAAACCCCCTGAGTCGTAAACGCTAAAAGCAAGGGCCAGAGTTCCAGAGAAATCATCTGAGGAACTTCCACACCCTCAGCCTCTCTGTCCGGTAACGATGTAAGATACCCTTTGGGCGATATTGGTGGCGTGATCGGCCATGCGTTCCAGATGACGGATTAGTAAAGCCATCAGCAAGATTGGTTCCACCACACCCTTAATATCTCTTTGATGGGCGAGAGTGTGATAGAGATAATCATAGGCTCGATCGACCGTATTATCTAGTTCTTTCACCTTTGGACCGGCTTCTTGATCGAGGTCGGCCAGGGCGACAAGGCTCGTGGCTAACATATACTGAGCATGGTGGGACATAGCCTCGATCTCACCCATACAATCGTGGGGAGTATAGGCGAATAATTTGAGAGCTATTTCCGCCAAATCCTTGGCATAATCGCCGATACGTTCCAAATCGCGCACTAATTGCATAAAAGCACTTAAAAGCCGCAAATCTTGGGCTACGGGAGCCTGTAGAGTCATGAGAGTGGCGCAATCTAACTCGATTTGACGGTAGTAGCGATCGATTTCCTTGTCAAGGGAGGGGATTTTTTTCGCCATTTCTAAATCCCTAGCAAAAAGGGATTGATGACTAAGACGAAAGGATTCTTCGACCAAGGTTCCCATTCTCAGAACATCCTGTTCCAATCGCTGGAGAGAACGAGCGAAATAGGTGCGATCGCGATGATTGGTTTCTTTGGATAGGCTCACGGTCGGATTCGCTTAACATAAAACTACTCTTTCTCTACAGTGATAACAAGAAAATTTTCGATTTTGTACAGTTGTCCAGAGAACTTGACAGATTTTTTTTCTCCCCACACCCCACACCCATCACCCCACTGCCTTTTTTTGACGCGGGAGAGTGACTTGTAGGCGAGCGCCGCCGGTGTTAGGATCATTTTGAGCGACGATCGAACCGCCATGGGCTTGAATAATCTCTTTGGCAATCGATAAACCTAAACCGGTACTATAATCCTTTGTGCCTTGTTTTTGACGGGTGCGGGAAGGATCACCGCGAAAGAGGCGATCAAAAACGTAGGGTAGATCCGCTTCATTAAATCCCTTCCCGTTGTCGATAACGTCAATTTTCAGCCATTTTTCCCCGATAGTATCGGATATTTCCCGAATTTCTAGGCGAATTTTCCCCTGATCGGGACTATACTTAATGGCATTATCAAAGAGATTCAGGAAAACTTGCAACAGACGAGAACGATCAACTTCTACCGTCCAATCCACCGGAGAGGAATAATCTAAGCTAATCTGTTTTTGGGCGGCTATTGGGGTGACAGTCTGCCAAGCAGCGCTGATTAATTCCTCTAGATTAATCATCTGGTATTGTAAAGATCGCCCCGCATCCGCTTGTAATTCACTGATTTCTAGCCAATCGCAGACTAATTGACTCAAACGCTCCACTTCTTTCCCCATTTGTTCTAACCAGCGTCTTTCGGGAGCTTGGAGGCGTTTTTGTAAAGCTTCGGTAAGGAGAGAAATGGAGGTTAAGGGAGTGCGTAACTCGTGAGTTAAGTCAGAGAAAGCTCGCTCGCGATTTTGCGATAATTCCACTAAAGGCTGTCTATTTTCGATAAATACAGCGATTTCACCTTCTGGCAAGGGATAACCGTAACCCTTCAAGGCAATCGATTTAGGAGCAATCACTTGGCGATCGCTAATGGGGTTGACAGGATAATTAGTCGGGTAAAAAGTCCAAGTTTGCACCTGTGGACTCTGTTTTTGGCGAGTTTCTTGAATTAATTGATCTAATTCGTAGGATCGCACCAATTCCAGCAGCAAACGTACTTGATCTGGCTGCCAGCGATCGAGTTTTAAGAGGGTAATTGCCTGTTGATTACACCAGAGTAGTTGATTATCGGCATCTATACGAAGATAGGCGATCGGCGCTAGTTCTAGCAAGGATTTCTGAATTTCTAAACTCTTTTCTCGCTCTTGCAGACTTTGGGAGAGAAACTGTAATTCTCGACGCACCAGGGAGGTAACGGGAAAAGAAGCCGACAAATCCGCCGAATCCGAGAGAGCGCTCAGGGTTCGCTTTAACTCTCTATTTAAGCGTGAGACTTGCCAGTAACAAATACTCAAACCTAAAACTACTCCCAAAATAAAAGCGAAAATAGTCATTATCCCAGAAAGCGGCGATCGCTAAACTTGAAAATATAATCGCTCACCTAGCCAAAACGATAACCGAAACCGCGTACAGTAATCAGGTATTCTGGTTGACTGGGATCGATTTCTAGTTTTTCGCGTAACCAGCGAATGTGAACATCGACGGTTTTGGTGTCTCCTAAAAAATCTGGCCCCCAAATTTGTTCAATTAATTGCTCTCTTGACCAAACTCGGCGCGGATAACTCATAAATAGGTCTAGGATACGGAATTCTTTAGGAGAAAGGTTGATTTCTTCATCTCGCACCGTCACCCGACATTCCTGGGGATAGAGAAGAACATCGCGGAATTTTCGCACGGGAGCGGCAGCTAGGGAAGTAAATCCTTGACGACGAATGAGAGCGCGACAACGAGCGACTAATTCTCGCATACTAAAGGGTTTAGTCAGATAATCATCGGCACCCACTTCTAAACCCAAAACTCGATCGGTTTCGCTGGCCTTAGCACTTAAAATTAAAATCGGGATAATATTGCCGTGATAGCGCAACAGACGACAGATATCAAGACCGTTGATTTGGGGTAACATTAAATCCAAAACGACCAAATCAAAACGAGATTCACCGTGATTAGATTCTTGACTTTGCAGTAATTCTAGGGCAACGCGACCATCACTAACACCGAGAGCCTCGTAACCTTCTTCTTCCAAAGCCAAAATAATCATATCCCGAATCACTTCTTCGTCTTCAACGATTAAAATCCGATGATTGGGAACGAAATCCGTACTCGCCGACAAGGGGGGGGTGTCAAGGGTTAACATAAAAATACTTGATTATTCGTCCTAATTTTATCTCAATTGGTCAACCTGCACTCGGGGGGGTAGAGCCGAATGTTATTACAGTTATCCACCTGGTTAGAGGTGGAATCCTATCTAGAACAATCTCAGGGAATTATTATTCCTATTGGTTCCACGGAACAACACGGGCCGACGGGACTGATTGGTACAGATGCTCTCTGTGCGGAGGCGATCGCTAAAGGAGTGGGGAAACAGGTACGAGCAATGGTAGCACCCACCTTAAATGTGGGTATGGCCCTACATCACACGGCTTTCCCTGGTACAATTAGTCTTCGTCCTAGCACTTTGATTCAAGTCATCCTCGACTATGTGACTTGTTTAGCTAGAGCCGGTTTTCGTCAATTTTTCTTTATCAATGGTCACGGGGGCAATATTGCCACCCTAAAAGCCGCTTTTTCGGAAACCTATTATCATTTGGATTCCCTCAATTTGCCTAACACAAACGAGGTTAAATGTCAAGTGGCCAATTGGTTTATGGTGCGAGAAGTTTATCTTTTAGCCAAAGAATTGTATGGAGATCAGGAGGGTTCCCACGCTACACCGAGCGAAGTGGCGTTAACTCAGTATCTTTACCCTGAGAGCCTTAAAAATGCCTTTTTATCCGAAAAAGTGGCTTCTGGTCATGATATTTACGGTGCGGCTAATTTTCGCCAAAATTACCCCGATGGTCGTATGGGTTCCAATCCTGCTTTAGCGACTCCCGAACACGGTCAGAGATTCTATGAATTAGCGGTGAAAGAATTGAGTAATACTTATCTAGAATGGCTCTCTTGTCCTTTGTCTAAGTTGATTAGTGACTAAGCCACCGAGACCCGGAATAATTTAACTGTAACCCTAAGTAAGTAGCTGGTTATAATTAAATTAAAAATGGATTTTAGGTTCGATCCCCCCTGCCCCCCTTGATAAGGGGGGTGCCGAT